>JAFKKL010000357.1 GCA_017305595.1 Hyphomicrobiales bacterium
GATCGCGGCCGCGATGTCCTCGACGTCGCCCATGTGGCCCATGATGTTGCGGTTGAGCTTGAGCCACTGTTCGGGCGCGATGGGATAGTGGCCCATGCCTTCGGTTTTCACTGTGCCCGGTGCGACACAATTGAGCCGAATACCGAACTCGGCCCATTCGAACGCCAGCGTTTTCATCATCGCCAGGACGCCGCCGCGCGCGGCCGCGGTGTGGACGAAGCCGCTGAGCCCTGCGCGCACGCAGGCTGTGACGAATACGATAGAGCCGCCCCTCTCAAGCATGAAATGATCGGCGACGGCTTTCGTCATTTGCCACGAGCCGATCAGGTTGTTGCGGATGACGGTCTCGAAGCCTTTGTTGTTCAGTTCGCGCGCGGGCGTGACGAACTGTCCGCCAGCGTTGTTGACCAGAACGTTCAGCCCGCCGAATTCGCTGCGAATGCGCGCCATCGCCGCCTCGATCTGTTCCGGCTGACGGATGTCGCCGGAAATCGCGATGGCTTCGCCGCCAGCATCGCGAATGGTTTTGGCGCAATCCTGGATCGGTTCCGGTCGTCGGCCCAGCACCACAACCTTGGCGCCGGACTGCGCCATTTCCAGCGCGGTGGCGCGGCCCATGCCGGTGCCGCCGCCGGTAACGAGAGCGACTTGGTCCTTGAGCAGGTCGGGGGCAAAGCGCATCTTGGCTGTGAGTTGCATGGCGGTCCTGAGGTTGATCGTTGCAGTTTGGGGTCGCGGCCAAGGCGACTTTGCGATAATCTAACAGATGTTAGAATTTGCGAAAGGGTTCCCGATGCCGGAGAATGCGCCGATCCGCTATGTTGTCGAGGATGGCATCGCCACCGTCACCATCGATCGCCCCGAGCGAAAGAACGCGCTGTCAGTCGAGGCAATGAACGGCCTGACGGAAGCGTGGGCCCGCGTTGAGGACGACAAGACCGTGCGCGTCGTCATCCTCACCTCAGCGGATTGCGGCGTCTTCTCTGCCGGGCTCGATCTGAAGCAGGCTGCCGAGATTCGTGCGCGCGACGGCGTCGATATCCTCACCCTGATGCGCGACCCGATGCAGACGGCAATGCGTAACGTCACGAAGCCGATCATTGCGGCGATGACCGGCTCGCTGATGGCGGGCGGCATGTTGCTCGCGATCAAGTCGGATCTGCGCGTCGGCCTGCGCGGCACGCGCGCCGGTATCACCGAGGTCAAGATGGGCCGCGGATCGCCATGGGCGGTGCCGCTGTTGTGGATGCTGCCGCAGCCGGTGTTGATGGAACTGGTGCTGACCGGCGAAACCGTGCCGATCGAGCAACTCGCGAGCTATGGTTTTCTGAATTATCTGGAAGATACGCCGGAGGCGGTGCGCGCCCGCGCCCTGCAACTGGCGCGCAAGATCGTCGAGGGTGCGCCGCTGTCGGTGAAGGCCGCCAAAGGCAGCGTGCTGGCGGCAATGGACCTTGGCCTTGAAAAGGGTCTGATCGAGGCCGGTCGCCTCCACGAAGAGGTCTACGCCAGTCAGGACGCGATTGAAGGCCCGAAGGCTTTCGCCGAGAAACGCAAGCCGAACTGGCAGGGGAGCTGAAGCAGTCCAGTTTTTGCTTCGTGGTTTTCTGTATTGCTTCGCCTCGCTCGCAATGACGGCTGCGATCCGCGCTCGCATTCACCGTCATGGCCGGGCTTGTCCCGGCCATCCACGCCTTGATTGATGAATCGTAGTAAAGACGTGGATGCCCGCGATAAGCGTGGGCATGACTGCGGATAGGGGGCGTGGCAGGTTATCTTCCACGTAGGCGCGTCGCGTTTACCGCTTCACGCCGTCGAAGATGATCGACTCGGTGCGACGTGCGAGTTTCTGCACGGCGTCTTTCTTGCTCAGATCGAACCACTCCACGGTCCAGTTCAGTGCGCCGATGACGAAGATGCGCAGCGGGATGAGTTCGATGTCGGCGCGGATTTCGCCGGCCTTCTGCGCGTCCGAGAGCAGGCGGTCCCAATAGCGCGCATATGCTCGGCGGATGGCGCGGTGCGGCCCTTTGAGGCGTTCCGGCAACTGGCCGTAGATTCGGATATTGGCGGAGGTGAAATCGCTGGCATCGTGCAGCGCCACGAGATGCGCCTCGATAGCCATCGCGATCTTCCGGCGATGCGAGATGTCGCCTGCCTGCTTGAGCCGCAGTTTCACGCCGTTGAAGACGCGGCGCAGGCCTTCGTCCAGCACCTCGTCGAGGATCGCATCCTTGGAGTCGAAATAATAATAGATGCTCCCGGCCTGGATTTCGGCGAGGTCGGCAATCTGCCGCAGCGTCGTCGCCGAATAGCCCTGCCGGCGGAACAGCTTTGCCGCAGATTCGAGGATAGTCTCCCGCGATTTCTGTGACTTCGACGCGGTGGCCGCATCGGCCGCCTCGTGCGGCATCGCGCCGCCACCGGTTTTCGGCCGGCGCCGGCGGGTTGTTGAGGGCGCGGGTTTTGTGCGACCGGACGATTTGGCTTGCGGCATCGCGGGAAGGGGGCGGCTGGAATCTTGCGTCGTCCGTCGCCTCGGGGCCATATCGTGCGGCTTCTCGGTTGAAAAAGGTGATCGGAATGAAGGGGCGGATGATTTGCCAAGTTTAGGCGAGAATCGTGCGTCGCGCTACCGCCGGGTGATGTGATCAAACGTCTGTCGTGCACCGCAGGCGTAACGCCCATCGGCCGCACAGCCACTCGACGCAAGTGGCGTCCCAGGTTTGGCGGCATCCTGCCGTGCAACAATCGTGGATCACAGGAAGGGTGCCAGCCGTGGCCAAAAGCCCGTTCTACAACGCCGATCATGAGGCCTTTCGCGACGTCGTGCGCCGCTTCGTCCAGAAGGAGATCGAACCTTACGCCACCGAATGGGACGAGGCCGGGACTTTCCCGCGCGAACTCTATCGCAAGGCGGCGGAGATTGGCCTGCTCGGGCTCGGCTTCCCGGAGGAATATGGCGGCACGCCGTGCGACAATTTCATGTGGATCGTCTCGGTGCAGGAACTGGCGCGGGCTGGCGCCGGCGGCGTCAGCGCCAGCCTCAAGAGCAATTCGATCGGCGCGCCGCCGATTGCGCGAGCCGGTACGCCGGAATTCAAGGTAAAGGTGCTGCCGGAAATTCTTTCCGGCGAGAAAATCTCTGCATTGGCGATCACTGAACCGAGCGGCGGCTCCGATGTCGCGAATTTGCGCACCAGCGCGCGGCGCGAGGGCGATGTCTATGTCGTCAATGGCGAGAAGACCTTCATCACCTCGGGGATGCGCGCGGATTACATCACCACGGCGGTACGCACCGGCGGACCGGGACCGGGCGGCGTCAGCATGTTGGTGATTCCGGGCGACACGCCCGGCCTGTCGCGCACGCCGCTGAAGAAGATGGGCTGGTGGGCCTCCGACACCGCGACCCTGCATTTCGACAATTGCCGCGTACCCGCCGGCAACCTGCTCGGCGAAGAGGGGGCGGGCTTCAAGATCATCATGCATAATTTCAACAGCGAGCGCCTGACCATGGCGGCGGGCTGCACCGCGGCGGCGCGGGTCTGCCTCGATGAGGCTGTCGACTATGCGAAGCAACGCCACACCTTCGGCAAGCCGCTGACCCAGCATCAGGTGATCCGCCACAAGCTGGTCGATATGGCGCAGCGTGTCGCGGCTTCGCAGGCGATGCTGGAGATGCTGGCGTGGCGGCTCGATCAGGGTGAAAGTCCGGTGGCTGAAATCTGCATGTTGAAAAATCAGGCGACGCAGACCATGGCGTTCTGTGCATCCGAAGCGGTGCAGATTTTCGGCGGCGCCGGTTTCATGCGCGGCGTCAAGGTCGAGCGCATCTATCGCGAGGTCAAGGTCAATGCCATCGGCGGCGGCACCGAGGAGATCATGAAGGATCTCGCCAGCCGGCAGATGGGCTTGTAGTCAAGACGAGAGGAACAGGATGCTTTTCACCGCCGACCACGACGAACCGCGCCGCATTCTGCAACGGTTCATCGCCAACGAAATCAATCCGCATGTCGATCAATGGGAGGCGGACGGCATTTTCCCCGCGCATGAGCTGTTCAAGAAACTCGGCGATCTGGGCTTTCTCGGCCTCAACAAGCCGGTGGAATTCGGCGGACAGGGGCTCGATTACAGCTACGCGCTGATGATGGCGGAAGAACTCGGCGCCATCCGCTGTGGCGGCGTGCCGATGGCGATCGGCGTGCAGACCGACATGGCGACACCGGCGCTGGCGAAATTCGGCTCCGACGAAGTGCGGCGCGAATTTCTTGCGCCTGCGGTTGCCGGCGACATGGTGGCCTGCATCGGCGTCTCCGAGCCCGGTGCGGGCTCGGACGTCGCCTCGATCAAAACCAATGCGCGCTCGGATGGCGACGACTACGTCATCAACGGCGGCAAGCTCTGGATCACCAACGGCACCCAGGCCGACTGGATTTGCCTTTTGGCCAACACCGGCGATGGTGCGGTTCATCGCAACAAGTCGCTGATCTGCGTGCCGATAAAGAGCAAGGGCGTCAACGTCGCGCGCAAGCTCGACAAGATGGGGATGCGCTCCTCCGACACCGCGCAGATTTTCTTCGAGGACGTGCGAGTGCCGAAGCGCAACCGCATCGGTGAGGAGGGCAAGGGTTTCACTTATCAGATGATCCAGTTCCAGGAGGAGCACACCCGCAACCGCAAGGCGTTCGGCCAGAGCATCCTCGACAATCAGGTGGTACATTTCCGCCTGGCCGAATTGCAGACCGAGGTTGAATTGCTGCGCTCGCTGATCTATCGCGCGGGCGAGGCGCTGGTCGCGGGCGAGGACGTCACCAAGCTCGCCACCATGGCGAAACTTCGCGCCGGGCGCCTCAACCGCGAACTCAACGACGCGTGTTTGCAATATTGGGGCGGCATGGGCTTCATGAACGAGACGCCGGTGAGCCGCGCTTATCGCGACGGCCGCTTGACATCGATCGGCGGCGGTGCCGATGAGGTGATGCTGTCGATCCTGTGCAAGATGATGGGGACGCTGCCGGGCGCAAAGTCCAAGCCCGCACCCACGACGACGGAGCCAAAATGATTACGCTGTATCACTGCTTTGCCGCGCGCTCGTTTCGACCGCTGTGGATGCTGGAGGAGCTTGGGCTGTCCTACGACCTCAAGATGTTGCCGTTCCCGCCGCGCGTGCTGGCGAAGGAATATCTCGCAATCAATCCGCTCGGCACCATTCCGTTCATGATCGATGGCGAAACCAAGATGTCGGAATCCTCCGGCATCTGCTACTATCTCGGTACCCGCCATGGGCCGACGCCGTTGATCGTCGGGCCGGACGAGCCGGCCTACGGCGCATTTCTGAACTGGATGTATTTCAGCGATGCGACGCTAACGTTCCCGCAGACGCTGGTGCTGCGCTATACGCAACTCGAGCCCGAGGAGCGGCGCAATCCGCAGGTCGCGCAGGATTATGCGAAATGGTTCCTCGGTCGGCTGCGGGCCGTCGAGGCGGCGACCGGGCAGGCGGAAACACTGTGCGCCGGCCGCTTCACCGCCGCCGATGTCGTCATCGGTTACGCGCTGCGGCTCGCGGAAAATCTTGGCCTCTCGAAGGATTTCGGCCCCAACGTCGCCGCTTACTGGCAGCGCCTGCAACAGCGCGAGGGCTACAAGCGGGCTGTCGCCTCTGAAGTTCGCGCCAGCGAGGAGCAGAAGGTTCCACGGCGGACGTGAGGGTCTGGTGTTTGCGTCATGGTCGGGCTCGTTCCGGCCATGACGAGTAAAACTGAAGCGGATCGTGCTTTAGGCCACCCCATCGCGATGCTTCGCCGCAGGCTCAAACCGGTGCCGTTCGGCGGTGACTTCCGGTTCGCTTGCTGTATGCTTGATCAGCCCCAGAGAGGGCCGCGCCGAGAGCCGCAACTCGGCGTGACAGGCAGCGCAATCGCGGGAGCGAACAGCATGGACCATGGCACGCCGCCGACATCAGCACATCTGATGCTGATCAGCCCGGAGCGGGTTTTTTATGCCGGGCTGCTTGGCAAGCCTCGGCAGCGGACCAGTGGTGGCTTGAACGTCTATGTCGCGTTGCATGGGGAACTCAGCGTGGCGCAAGGTGGCACGGTGACCCGTGGCGAGATCGTCGTGGTGCCGCCCTATACCGTGCATAGCGTCGACAGCGAGTATCCCTCTACTATCTGCATGGTGATCGAGCCGGAAACAGTGTTGCCGTCGGCGCTGCTCGCGCTCGAACAGCGTCTGCGCGGACCGTCGGCCGCAGCGATCACGGCGCGGATTCGCGGCGCTTACGATGCGCT
>JAFKKL010000017.1 GCA_017305595.1 Hyphomicrobiales bacterium
TACGTTGGCGACACCTTCGGCGACTATGCCAACACGCTCGTCGTCCCGGCCTATACGGTGGTCGATGCCGCGATCAGCTACGATTTCGGTTATCTGCGTCCCGATCTGAGAGGTTTCACGGCGCAGATCAACGCAAGGAACCTGACCGACCGTTACTATGTGCAGTCGTGCTTCACGGGGTTGCCGTATTGCGCGCTGGGTCAGGGCCGCACGATTCTCGGCACGCTGAAGTATAGCTGGAGCCCGGAGCCGGCTCCCGGGCTCATCACAAAGTGAGATGGATCGACTTCGAGAGGAAATGGGCCGCCTCGCACGCGGCATGGTGAAATAACTGGAACTGAGACGAACCCTCTACGGTTCGGATCGAGCCGCTCTCCGCGTGACTGTCGCGTCGCGATGTCCCGGGGAGCGGCAATCACTTTTCAAGTCGTGACCTCGTCGCGGTTTGATGATTGTGTCAACCTGTTCGCATTGAGTGGTAGGACGTATCGTGATCTCGGGAACAAGACCGCTTCGCCGCTGGCACTGGGTCCACAAGTGGTCCAGCATCATCTGCACCGTCTTCATGCTGATGCTGTGTATCACCGGCCTGCCGCTGATCTTCCATCACGAGATCGACCATCTGCTGCATGAGGAGGTCGATCCCAGCGTCGTGCCGCCGGGAACGCCGAAAGCCAATCTCGATCAGGCCGTCGCCAATGCCATGGCGAAGTTTCCGGGACAGGTGCCGCACTTCCTGATCTTCGATCGTGACGAGCCTAACGCTTTGTTGATCTCGATCGGGCCCACCATCAAATCCAGCCCGGTCGACAATCGCTTCGCGCGGGTCGATACCCACACCGGCGCGTTTCTCGATTCGCCGGACGTGACCGGCCGCTTCACCTACATCATGCTGAAGCTGCACACCGACATGTTCGCAGGGCTGCCGGGCAAGCTGTTCCTCGGCCTGATGGGCATCCTGTTCTGCGTCGCGGTGATCTCCGGTATCGTGGTTTATGCGCCGTCGATGCGGAAGCTGCGCTTCGGTGCCTATCGCAAGGATCGGCCGCGCATCGTGCGCCGGCTCGACGTGCATAACCTCGCCGGCATCCTGCTGGTGATGTGGACGCTGGTGGTCGGCTTCACCGGCGTCATCAACACATGGGCCGATCTGGTGTTGAAGGCGTGGCAATACGGCCAACTCGCGGAGATGACCGCGCAGTACAAGGGCCGCGAGATTCCGGCCAAGCTGACGCCGGTAGAAGAGGCGGTGAGGGTCGCGCAGCAGGCGATTCCACATATGCAGCCGGCCTTCGTCTCCTACCCCGGTACGCTGTTCACCAGCAACAGCCACTACGCGGTGTTCATGCGCGGTGACACGCCCGTGACGTCGCGACTGCTGAAGCCGGCGCTGATCGACGCCGAGACCGGCAAGCTGACGGACAGCCGCGACATGCCGTGGTACGTCTCGACGCTGTTCCTGTCGCAGCCGCTGCACTTCGGCGATTACGGCGGCATGCCGCTGAAGATCATCTGGGCGATTCTCGACATCATCACCATCGTGATCCTGTGGACCGGACTGTATCTGTGGCTGCGGCGGCGCAAGCCGGCGGCAAGCGCGGCGCGGGCAAGCGCCAGTCCTCAGCGGATCGAGGGACAGGCGGTGACGTCATGACGATGCTGAAGACCCCGCCGGTGCGCGCGACGCGACAGACGCTGTCGCAGATCTTCGGCTGGCCGCTGGTGATCGGCGTGCTCTCCACCATTGGGCTGGTCGCCGCGCTGGTTGGCGACGGCGTCTGGGACGGCGTATCGTGGCTTGCTCTGCTGCTGCCGATCCTGCTTTACGCGCTGTTCCTGCTGCGTCCGCCGCGCTGATCTTCCGTCGCACCCCATCCATCCGTTTTCGCGCCTTGCGCGGGCGGTGAAAATATCGTGATTGTCGCCCCGACAGGTTTCAAGGGCGAGCAATGAACGACGTGACGGAATCCGGCCTGCCGGCGCAGGGCTGGAGCATTCTCGAGGATGACGGCTTCATCGGCTATGTCGGACCGCTGTGGCACCGCTTGGTGGATGGTCGGTACGAATACGCCATCGAAGGCCAGCGCAAGCATCGTAACCGGCGCGGACTGGTGCAGGGCGGGCTGCTGATGACGCTGGCGGACCGCACTTGCGGCATGACCGCGCGTTACGAATCCGGCTCCGAGCATCTCGCCACCATCCAGATGGACACGCATTTCATCGATGCGGCGCGGATCGGCGATCTCATCGTCTCGGTGCCGCGCATGGTCCGCAGCACCAAGACGCTGATCTTCATGAGTGCCGAATTGAACGTTGACGGCCGCTGCGTCATGCTCGCCAACGGCGTGTTCAAGGTGATGCGCGGTCACGCAACCCGATAGAACGAGGAGGCTCCGATGCAATATCGTCAGTTGGGTCGTAGCGGCCTGAAGGTTTCTCCGCTCTGTCTCGGCACCATGATGTTCGGCGGCCCGACCGACGAGGCAACCTCGAAGCGCATCGTCGACAAGGCGCGCGACGCCGGCATCAATTTCATCGACACCGCCGACGCCTATTCCAACGGCACATCGGAAGAGGTCGTCGGCCGCGCCATCGCCGCGCAGCGTCAGCATTGGGTGCTGGCGACCAAGCTCGCCAATCCGATGGGTAAGGATCCCAATCGCGCCGGCCTGTCGCGGCGCTGGATGTTCGATGCATGCGACGAAAGCCTGCGGCGACTGAGCACCGATGTGATCGACATCTATTACCTGCATAAGGAAGACCACGCGACGCCGCTCGATGAGACCGTGCGCGCGATGGGCGACCTGATCCGCGCCGGCAAGGTGCGTTATTTCGGCGTCTCGAATTATCGCGGCTGGCGGCTCGCCGAGATCTGCAACATCTGCGACCGCCTCGGCATCGACCGCCCGGTGGTCAGTCAGCCCTATTACAACGCGATGAACCGGATGCCGGAAGTCGAGCACCTCCCGGCCTGCGGCTTCTACGGCCTTGGCGTGGTGCCTTACAGTCCGCTGGCGCGCGGCGTGCTCACCGGCAAATACGATCCCGATGCCGCACCGGACAAGGACAGCCGCGCCGGCCGCAACGATGCCCGCATGATGCAGACCGAGTGGCGGCCGGAATCGCTGCGGCTGGCGCGCGAAATTCGCAAGCACGCCGAAGCGCGCGGCATCACGGCCGGACAATTCGCGGTGGCGTGGGTGCTCAACAGCGGCTTCGTCAGTTCGGTGATCGCAGGGCCGCGCACCGAGGCGCAATGGGACGACTACCCGCGCGCGCTCGATTATCACTTCACGTCCGAGGACGAGGCGCTGATCGATCGTCTGGTGACGACCGGCCATCCCTCGACGCCGGGCTACAACGATCCCGCCTATCCGATCGAGGGCCGCCGTGCCCGTACGGCGGCAGAGTAAGCATCGACGATATCGATGCAATGCATCCATATCTCTGTCTCAACGGGATTTTAATTTTCGAAGCGCGTCATCAGTCGTGGAACTGGGGACGTGCGAATGTCGATTGATTTCGCCAGACTGGTCGGTCTTGAGCCGGTCGATGCCGAAAAGCTTCGTGCGCTGAAGCCGGACCTGCTCGGCCGGCAGGGCGACGCGATCAACGCTTTCTACGGGCGCATTCTGGGATTTCCTGAATTCAAGACCATGATCGAGGCGGCCTGCGCCCGGCAGGGCATCGATGCCGGCGGGTTGGTGGCGCATATCAACGAGGTGCAGTTCGCGCATTGGGCCCGGGTGTTCGAGGGCACGGCCAATGCGGAATTCCAGAGCGTCGCGCGCAAGATCGGCACCGTGCACGAACGCTGCGGCGTGACCAACGATCTTTATGTCGCCAGCTCCGCCGTGCTCCTGGAAAAGTTTCTGGCGATGACGGTGGAGCACCACCTCGGCGCGGGCGAGGGCACCGAGCGGCTATCGGCCTCGCTCGCCGCTGTGGTGCGGATGTTCTTTCTCGATCTGTCTTATGCGATCTCGGCTTACGACCACGCTGCCGCGCAGACGGCGTTCCGGCAAGCGTCCGAACCGTTGCTGCAAGCGTTCGAAACCGATGTCGCGCACGATCTCGAGGCGATGGCCGGCGCGGCGCAGGCGCTTGACAGCACCATTCGCAGCATCGTCGATCTCAACAAGGGCAACATGCAGCGCTGTCAGGAGACGGTGTCGAGCATCAAAACCCTGACCACGCATCTCGACGAACTCGGGCAGATCACGCGGCACATCGAGAATTTCGTTCAGGTCATCACCGACGTCGCGCGCAAGACAAAGCTGTTGGCGCTGAATGCCGCCATCGAAGCGGCGCGCAGCGGTGAGTATGGCCGTGGCTTCAATGTGGTGGCCGGCGAGGTGAAGGCGCTGGCCAACGAGGCCGAGGAAGCGACGCGGAAAGTGACGGTGCAGGCGCACGAAATCCGCGCGGCAATTGCTACCGCGCTGGCGCAAGTCGACGGATCGCACAAGCTCGTGCAAGCCATCGATCAAGGTGTCGCGACCGAGAGCGAAGCCATTGCGCGGCAGAGCGCGGCGGTGAGCGAAATCTCCGACAACCTCGCCGCCGTCTCCGAAAGCGCGCGCGGCTTGCGGGACAAATTCTCGTCGCTGGATGCGGCGTAGGGGTTTAGCCCCGCAATGTTCTCGGATCGTCGTGGCCGAACTTGTTCCGGCCATCCACGTCTTAGCGGCTAAACAAGAACGTGGATGCCCGTGACAAGCACGGACATGACAGGGCAAACCTTGATCAGGCCGAAAGCGTCTGAAGCAGGTCGGGACGGTTCGACACCGTGACGGTTGCAATTGCCCCTCACCGGCGCACAATGTCGAAGACATTGACTCGCGGTGGAGCCCGGCGTGGCGGAGAACGACATTATCCTGCATCACTATCCGCGCTCGCCGTTCGCCGAGAAGGTCCGCCTTGCGCTCGGATTCAAGGGCTTGTCGTGGCTCGCGGTGGAGCAGCCGCGCGTGGCACCGAAGCCGGGTCTCACTGCGCTCACCGGCGGCTATCGTCGCATTCCGGTGATGCAGGTCGGCGCTGACATCTATTGCGACACGCGCTGCATCCTGCGCGAACTGGAGCGTCGCCACCCGAGCCCGACGATTTTCCCGGCTGAGAGCGCCGGCCGCGCCGAGATGCTGGCGAGTTGGGCCGACCATTATCTGTTCGCCGATGCGCTGGGGCTGGTGTTCGGGCTGCACGGCGACCGCTTTCCGCCGGAGCTGCATGCCGACCGCGCGCGCTTCACCGCCGGCAAGTACGATCGCTGGGACAGCGTACGGATGAAAGCGCGGGTGCCGGACCTCCGCGCGCAGTTCGCCATTCATCTCGCGCTGCTGGAGCAGGCGCTAGACAATGGCCACGCCTACCTCGCCGGCGCGGCGCTGTCGGTGGCCGATCTCGCCGCCTATCATCCGCTGTGGTACGCGCGCGGCAATCTCGGCGACGAAGCCGGGCTGGACGCTTACCCGAACATCATGGCGTGGCTCGCGCGGCTCGACGCCATCGGCCACGGCGCGCCGCATGAGCTTGCGCCCGGCGCGGCGCTCATGATCGCGCGCGATGCCGGGCCTGCAGCGGTACCGCCGCCGAGCGACATCGGGACATTCCGGATCGGGATGCGCCTCACGTTGACGCCCGACGACTGGGGCTTCGATCCGGTGGAAGGCGAATTGGTGGCGATCGATCGCGACAGCATCGCCATCCGCCGCGACGATGCGTTGATCGGCACTGTTCACGTCCATTTCCCGCGCGAGGGCTTTACGATTCGCCCCGCGATCGGGCAGTAGGCGGCGGCGTGGTTACCAGCATCTGACCGGAAGTTGCTTTCAGATATGGAACACGAAAATCGTCGTCCCCGCCTGCGCGGGGACGACGGCGAAGCTGTTTGTATGTCTTTCGCTTCTCACGCCACTCGCGCGTCGACGGCGATGTTGCCGTCGAGGAAGCCGGTAAGGCGGCCGCGGATGATGCGTTCGGCATCGCGCATGATGCGGTCGATCAGGTCCTTCACAGTCGGGATGTCGTTGATGAGGCCGACCATCATGCCGCAGCTCCACGCGCCGGCATCCATGTCGCCGTCGATCATCACCTTGGGATAGACGCCCGCGACCTGATCCATGATGTCGTCGATCTTGAGATTCGCGCCCTTCTCGCGCTCGATCTCGATCAAGCGGTCGACATTCTTGTTCCTCAGCACGCGCTCGGTGTTGCGCAGCGCGCGCATGATCAGCCGAGTATCGAGTTCGGTGGCCTTCACCAACGCCTGCTTCACGTTGTCGTGGATCGGCGCTTCCTTGGTGGCCATGAAGCGGGTGCCCATATTCATGCCCGACGCACCCATCGCCAATGCCGCGACCAGGCTGCGCGCATCCGCCATGCCGCCGGAGGCGACGAATGGAATCTTCAGTTCATCCGCCGCACGCGGCAGCAGGATCATGTTCGGCACGTCGTCCTCGCCGGGATGGCCGCCGCACTCGAAGCCGTCGACGCTGACCGCGTCGCAGCCGATCTTCTCGGCTTTCAGCGAATGCCGCACCGAGGTGCACTTGTGGATCACCTTGATTCCGGCGGCCTTCAGCGCCGGCATGTGTTCCTCCGGGCTGCGGCCAGCGGTCTCCACCGCCTTGACGCCGCCTTCCTTGATGGCGGCGATGTATTCCGGATAGGGCGGCTTGGCGAAGGTCGGCAGGAAGGTGAGGTTCACGCCGAACGGCTTGTCGGTCATGTCGCGGCAGCGGGCGATTTCCTTCGCCAGCAGTTCGGGCGTCTTCTGGGTCAGGCCGGTGATGATGCCGAGGCCGCCGGCGTTCGACACCGCAGCCGCCAGTTCGGCGAAGCCGACGAAGTGCATCCCGCCCTGAATGATGGGATGCTGAATGCCGAACAGTTCAGTAATCGCTGTCTTCACGCTGACCTCCAGGATATCGAGCGGCTTTGCCGCTACCGACGGAAACGGAACTGCCCCAAGTGTGGCACACCGGAACGGGCGGAAACAACCTCGCGGTTGCGGCGCGGCAGGTGCGTTGCGCGGCCCCTTTCCGGCGCGTAGAATTTTACGATGGCTGCGACCACGCTGTTCCAGAACGCGACGCTGACGGTAACCGACTATCGCTGCGAGGCGACGCGTGGTGACCGGCCGTTCGCGGAAGAACATCGGCAGCATTCCATCGCCTATGTCCGCAAGGGCAGCTTCGGTTGCGTCACGCGCGGGCGACACCATGAACTGATTGCCGGCTCGTTTTTGGTCGGTCATCCCGGCGACGAATACACCTGCACCCACGATCATCACGATTGCGGCGACGAATGCCTCGCCTTCGCGCTGGCGCTGGAACTGGTCGACGGTCTGGAGGTCGATTCCGAGGCATGGCGGCAGGGCGCGCTGCCGCCGTTGCCGCAACTGATGGTGATCGGCGAGCTGGCACAATCCATCGCCGATGGCCGCAGCGATATCGGGCTCGACGAGACCGGATATGTGCTGGCGAACCGTTTGGCTGAAACGGTGTCCGGCAGCGCGCGGCCGCCGCCGCGCGGGCAGGCTCGCGACCGCAAGCGCGCGGTGGAGACCGCGATGTGGATCGATGAACAGTCGCATCGGCCGATCGATCTGGCCGACGCGGCGCATGAGGCGGGTGTCAGCCGGTTTCATTTCCTGCGCACGTTTTCCGATGCGTTGGGGGTGACGCCGCATCAGTATCTGGTGCGCTCACGGCTGCGTCATGCCGCGCGGCTTCTGGTCGACGAGGAGCGCGCCATCACCGACATCGCCTATGACGTCGGCTTCGGCGACCTGTCGAATTTCGTGCGGACATTCCATCGCGCTGCCGGCGTCTCGCCGCGCGGTTTTCGCAGAGCCTCGAAAGGCGACCGCAAGATTCTCCAAGAACGGCTGGCGCGTGGCTGAGTAGGGTCGATCCAACGGCGCGAGTGGCGCGCCGATGGAGCATTCGACCATGTACGATCATATCGGATTGAAGGTGAAAGACCTTGACGCCAGCGTGCGCTTCTATACCGCAGCGCTGAAGCCGCTCGGCTTCGTGCTGTGTTCGCGCGACGACAGCGGGGCGGGCTTCGGCCCCAAGGACGCCCCGGCGCTGTGGCTGCATCTCGACAGGAAAGCGACGGGCAAGGGTGCGCATGTCGCGTTCCGTGCCAAGGATCACGCTGCGATAGCTGTGTTCCATCGTGAAGGGCTGAAAGCGGGCGGCCGCGACAACGGCGGTGCTGGCCCGCGCGCCGACTACGGTCCGACCTATCACGCCGCGTTCCTGTTCGATCCCGACGGCAACAACGTCGAGGCCGTGTGTACCTGAAGCCAAGACGGATCGATCACGATCGTCATTGCGGGGGCAGAGAAGCAATCCAGTCCTTCTTCCCCCTCTCCCGCCAGCGGAGGAGGGTTGGGGTGGGGGCTGTTCAGGATTGCTTCGTCGCTTTGCTCCTCGCAATGACGGCATAGTTGTTCGTCAGGAGAAAGGGAGACACGCCATGGCCTCCATCCATAAAGACGTCGCGCTCGATGCACCCACTGCCGACGTGTGGGCCGCAGTGCGCGATTTCGGCGCACTGCATACGCGGCTGGTGCCGGGCTTCGTGCTTGATACCAAATGCGACGGCGACGTGCGCATCGTTAGCTTCGCCAACGGCACCGTTGCGCGCGAAGTGCTGGTGGATTGCGACGATGTGCGGCAGCGTCTGGTTTATGTGGTTAAAAGCGAGCGCGTGGCGCAGCACAGCGCTTCGGTGCAGGTCATCGCCGACGGCGAAGAGCGTTGCCGGGTGGTGTGGATTGTCGACGTGCTACCGCACGCCATCGCCGGCTACATGAGCATGCAGATGGACGAGGCGGTCAAGGCGATGCGACGCGCGTTTCCCGGCCGCAGTGCTTAACGGCCGGGATAAGCGATTGGGATTGCGTCAGTTGAATTCGGCGCTCGGATGGATGCGCTTGGTCCGATGCAGCGTGTTGCGATCGGTGTGGTGCATTGTGGCGCCGGTTGCGGCCAATTTCAGTATGAGATCGGACGTGTAGCTGAAGGTGCCGTCGTCATTGAAGGTGAACGAGCATTCGAACGCGGTCGCCTCCGCCCGCTCCAGCAGATACTGGTTTTGCGCCAGGCCGTAGCCCTTGGCGCCAGGCTCCGCCTTCAGCGCGAACGACTTGTCGCGCGGTTTGGCCGCGCCGCCGGCCAGGATCGCGAGACCGCGCGGCACCGCGAAGCAGCGGATCACCTGTCCGTGCGCCTTGTCCCACAACAGATAGCCGACCTCGTCGTGGAACGGATCCATGGCTTCCTCGCCATGACGCCACGCCGTCATGCTGTAGTTCAAGCCTTCCATGGTCTGCCGCCCGTTCTCGACGATCGGGATCGGCCGAAACCACGCCTTCTCGAAGTAGCTGGTCTGAATCGTCTCGTCGTCCTTGTTGCGATAGGAAAGATCGACGCCGAAGTTGCCTTCCCATTCGCCGACAAGCGCCGTCAGCGGCCCCAGTTTCTGTGGGCCCAGTATTTCCGCCATTTATCGTGTCCTTGTTACATCACATGCGCGTCCGCGCATGGCGGGCGCCGCCTCAATCGCTCACGTCAGTCGGCGTCGCGATTGCCAACGAACCTATGGTGCAAAACATATACGATCAATCAATCTTTAGATTGAGCGCGACGGGTTGTTTGTCGGGAGCAAGCCTCAGAAAATGAACTGGAAAGCCCAGTAAACGCCGATTGCCATCTGCACGGCGAAGGCCGTGAATCGCAAGCTGACGGCGGCGACGCTGGTCGACACCAGATGGATGGCCGATTGCACGACGCGTGCCGCAAGCAGCCACAGCGCCAGTGACTCCGTGATCGTTGTCTTGTCGAGCAGAAGCGCAAAGACCAGCAGGCCACCGAAGATCGGTAGTCCCTCAAGGCAGTTCGCATGGGCGCGGGCAAGCCGTTGCATGAAAGGCGATAGATTGCCGTTGTCCGGGGTGAAGCCGTTTGCCGGAACCCGGCCGGTCACGACCAGATAGGTCCGGGTCGCCTCCATCAGCACCAGCAGAAAAAGCGCCCACGCGATGAAGCCGATCAATGCAAAAGCAGTATTGCTCAAGGCCCCCTCCTTCCGAGCGCGCTGGCCTTATTTGTCTATCTCGGCCTCAATGCTGCTCGCCGTTGTCTGACTTTTGCAGATCGATGCTATCAGGCCCGCCGACTGGCGAGAGCCTGTCGATAGATAGTCGGACGGATCGCGCCGTCGTTCAAATGCAATCCGTTCGTTAAGCGAAACATCCGTCCAACGACTATCCCGGCATGGTGCGGCCAGGTCAGGAAGGTGCCACTTCATGGCCCGCAGCGCGGTCGCAATCACATGCCGCCCAATAAGCCACTGATAAAACGGGAGGTTGGGAAATGAATGGTGCCCAGGGGCGGGATCGAACCACCGACACTGCGATTTTCAGTCGCATGCTCTACCAACTGAGCTACCTGGGCCGCTGCCGGGCCGAAGACCCGAGCGCGCCGGTTTATAGTGGGGCGGAAGCGCCGTGTCCACCCGTCAGCGGTGCTTTGTGGATGCCGCGGCGAGAGATCGTGCCGGTTCGGGTTCGGAAGCCGGCGCAACGGCTTATTTGATGGAAAATCTCGCGTCAGTCGGCGTCTTCGGGGTCGGTGTCGCGGCCCGGCACCACGTAGGAGCCTGACAGCCAGCGATTGAGATCGACGTCGCGGCAGCGTTCGGAGCAGAACGGACGCGATTCCGGCGTTGCCGGCTTGCCGCAGATCGGGCAGGGCTTTGCCGTCGGCTTTCCGGCGGGCTTGCTGGCTGATGGCGGCTTAGCCGGCATTGAGCCAGCCGTCGCGGATCGGGAATTTCTCGCCGCCGAGCAGGGTCACCGTCTCGTACAGCGGCAGCCCGACCACATTGGTATAGGAGCCGACCATTTTGACCGCGAATGAACCGGCGATGCCCTGGATCGCATACCCGCCCGCCTTGCCGCGCCATTCGTCGGAGGCGATGTAGCCACGCAGGTCGTCCTCGGTGAGGCGCTTGAAACGCACCCGCGTTTCCACCAGCCGCTGCCGGAACGCCTCGTTCGGCGTCACCAGACAGATCGCGGTGTAGACGCGGTGGTTACGGCCCGACAGCAGCCGCAGGCATTGCGCGGCCTCGTCCGCCAGCTCCGCCTTGGGCAGGATGCGGCGGCCGACCGCCACCACGGTATCGGCAGCGAGGATGTAGGACCCGCGCAGATTGTCGTCGAGCTTGAGCGCCGCCAGCGCGGCCTGGGCCTTGGCGTGCGCCAGCCGGTTGGCGCACGCGCGCGGCAGTTCGCCCCGCTTCGGAGTCTCGTCGACATCGGCGGGGCGCAGTGCATCCGGCTCGATGCCGGCCTGGTTGAGCAAAGCGAGGCGGCGCGGCGAACCGGACGCGAGAACGAGTTTGGAACGGCCAGACATGAGATTGATCGTTTTCCGGGCGGTTTGCGGCGCGCGGGACCGTATCGGAAGCCGCCCGCTTCGACAACCGGAGCCGAAGAACATTGCCAAATCCGCGTTCCGTTGCCATCAAGGGGCATGATCCGTCCCTTCAATGACACCACCCGGCACGAGATCGCCGGACGTTGCGCGGCCTTCACGCGGGTCGCGCCGGATGCCGCCAGCACGGGCCTGAAACGCGCGGCGGTCGCTTTGACGCTGGCGCGCTCCGCCGGATCGGGAGACGGAACCGCGTTGTTGCTGACGCTGCGGGCGGCGAGCTTGCGCGCGCACAGCAACCAGTGGGCGCCGCCGGGCGGGCGTTGCGATCCCGGCGAGGGGCCAGTGGACGCGGCGCTGCGCGAACTCGACGAGGAGATCGGCCTCAAGCTCGATGCCGGCGCCGTGTTGGGCCTGCTCGACGATTACCCGACCCGCTCCGGTTACCTCATCACGCCGGTGGTGATGTGGGCCGACGACACTGCGCGCCTCAAGCCCAATCCGGACGAGGTCGCCTCGGTGCACCGCATCGCTCTGACCCAGATCGAACGCGACGATGCCTTCAACTTCGTGCGCATCCCGGAGAGCGAGCGGCGGGTGATCCGCTTCAGCCATGACGGCGATTACATTCATGCGCCGACGGCGGCGCTGATCTACCAGTTCCGCGAAGTGATCGCCGGGCGCGCCACCCGCGTCGCCGAACTGGAACAGCCGGTGTTCGCCTGGAAGTAGGTCGTCACGGCAACTTGCTTGCCGACTTGTTAATGCCGGCTTCACCGTCTGCCTGTTACAACGGCGCATGCGCGCAAAAATGATTCGTTTTCTCGCACCGGTCGCGATCGCGGCTGCGTTCATCCTGCCGACGAGCGTTGTTGCACTGGCGCAGCCGTTGCCGGCCAACATCGTCAATGCCCGCGCGCAGACGGCGAGTCCGCAGGCCATCGCCGAATATCGCCGCAAGCTGCAAATCTATCTCGCGGCCCGCGAGGCCTTCAACGCGGAAGCCAGCGCCTATTGGGAGACGATCGCCGAGAAGCGGCGCATGCGTTTCGCCAAGCGTCGCGACGGTCAGCGGATCGCGCTCGAGGACTACGTGCTGACTCAGCCGCCGCTCTATGACGGCCCGAAACGGCCGGTGAATCCGGAGCCGGACGAGACCGAGCCGCATGAGCGCAAGCCGCTGCCGGTGGTCGCGGATTTCCTTCAGGCCGCGCGCGAATACTATCAATTCGTGCCGACGCGCCCCGCGCATGAAATGGATTTCAAGCGTGCCTATGCGCGCACCGCCATCGCCATGGGGCTGACGCGGGAGCAGGCGGTGCGGGTCTATTCGTTCGAGACCGGCGGCAACGGCAATCACGACATGCAGTCCGGCCTGAGTTCGGGGCGACCGGGCGCGCGAGCGATTTCAACGGCGGTGGGTTATAATCAGTTGCTCACCACCAACACGCTCAATCTGATGGCCGAGCAGGGCACCGGCATCCTGAAAGCGTTGCAGGACAAGGCGGCGCGGCTCACAGGCCCGCAACGTCAGGCGATGGAGCGCAAGATCGCGGCGTTCCGGAAGATGCTCGCCTTCGCGCGCTCGGTGCCCAATAGCTGGAGCCAACAGGCCAAGCTCGGCGCCACGCCGCGCGGCTGGGGCGTGCATGCACTGGTGCTCGACATGGACGTCGGCCCGCTGCTGCAAACCCACAAGCTGCTCACCTCGGTGATCTTCGCGCGCAACAAGGGCTATCACAAGCCGCTCACCGCCGCCGAACTGGAGATGATGAATCTCACCGGCGACGGCACCGGCTTCGACATGGTGACGATGCCGCAGTCCTATCGTGAGCGGGTGCCGACGTCGAATTTCTTCCAGCGCACGGGTTACGAACGCAATCCGGTGGCGATCCGCCACAACACGGTGGCGAAGCTGCTCGCGATCACCGACGAGCGCATGGACGCCAACAGCGCCAAGCCCGGCGCGCGCGAACTGGCGGCGGCGTTCTGACGGCCTCAATAGCGTCGTCAGAACGCAGGCGAGGACCCAGACTCCGCAACGGCCGTGATGCGGAAAGCGTCCGTTGCCCGCGCCTATGATCATCATCAGGGCTAGGGGCAATGGTCCCCGCCTGCGCGGGGACGACGCCGAGGATGCGGCGATGCCGTGCGCGATTCTTGCCGTGTCGCCTCGCCTTCAACTCGGGCCGAACTTGAAGCTGCCGTCGCCGTCAAGGAACGGGCCGGTGCGCATGTAGAGCTGGCCATTGGCGCCGAGAAAGAACAGCGTGTTCTTCGGCACCTTCTTGGCGCCTTTGAACAGGTCGCCGGCATTGTTGGTGCCCATCTGGTATTGCCACGTCTTGAAATGAGCATCGTAGCCGTAGCCGACATTGGGCGCGATCACCCACGGCACCGGCTTTGCCGTTTGCGCCGGCGCTGTCGCGGGCAGCGTCATGGTGACGATGGCGGCAAGCAGAGAGAGCGTCAGGGGTCGGATCATGTCGAAGCCTCCACCGGAACGGCCGACTGATGCCGGCCGACAGGATCAAGGCGGGTATCATGCGACGACGGTGGCATCACGACAAGTTTCCTGGTGGCCGGCTCGCCTCCCGATGCGTCGAGGCTTTGCCGATGGCGGCGTCGCGGTTATCTTCGCCGCCGATTCTGACCGGCGACGCGACGCAAAGGAGATGACCGGGATGGCAAGGATGACAAAGGCGGCGATCTGGCTGGCGCTCGGCGCCATGATGCTGGCCGGTTCGGCACATGCCGAGGATCAGTTCAAGCTCGGCAACAATCAGCGCATCGCCTGTAGCCGCGGGCTTAGCCCCGGCAAGCTCAACACCGCGACCTGCCGGTCCTATGCCTATGTCTTCAACACCAGGACGTCGGAATATTTCCGCTGCACGGCCAGTCTGGCGCTGACCCGCAACAACAAGGAAATCCTCAGCGTCCAGACCGATGGTAATTGTGTGAAGAAGCCGCGCATCTTCGAGCAGGATTCCCACTATTCGTTCGAGGCGACCGAAACCGAGCCGCCGAACACCAACTCGTTCTTCGGCCAGGGCGGCTATGCCATCTGGGCCAGCGACAACATCACGCAGAAAGTTCGCGGCTGCATCACCATTGCCTCGGGGTTGGGATCGGACGTGTCGAAATGCGTCGACATGAAGTTCGAGTGATGCAGGCGCAGGCGCGATGACGGTGCGCCGCATCCGCCCGGCGCGGCTGTGCCGGGCCTGGCTGTTTCTCGAAGGCGCTAACGAGGCGGTGCTGGCCAACGCGGTAGCGAGCGGTGCCGATGTGCTGATCCACGAGCTTGAGGATTTCACGCCGCCTCCGCTGCGGCCGAAGGCGCGCGCGCTGGCGCCGGAGTTGTATTCCCACTGGCGCGCGCAAGGCGCGGTGGTGGCGGTCCGCGTCAATCCGCTCGATCAGGACGGCATGGACGATCTCGCGGCAGTGATGCGCGGGCGGCCGGATATCGTGGCACTGCCCAAGGTCGCCGAGCCAACGCATGTCATGCAGCTTGCTGATGCGGTGACGGGGTTCGAACGCGACTACGGTATCCCGGAAGGCGCGACGATGCTGCTGCCGAATATCGAATTCGCGCGCGGACTGGTGCAACTCGGTGCCATCGTGCGTGTGAGCCCGCGGGTCATCGCCTGCCTGATGGCGGCGGAGGATCTCGCGGCCGATCTCGGTGCCGAGCGTGAACCGGATGGCTTTGAGCTTGCCTATGCGCGTCAGCGCTTTCTACTGGAATGCGTGGCGGCCGGCGTTGTCGCGGTCGATTGCCCTTACACCTTCAGCGATGTCGCGGGCGTCGAACGCGAAACGCGATGGGCGCGACGGCTCGGCTACAAAGCCAAGAGCACGGTCGATCCCTCGCACCCGGCGATCATCAATGAGGTGATGACACCGAATGCAGCGGAACTGACGCGTGCCCGCGCCATCGTCACCGCGTTCGAAGCGGCGCGGGAGCGCGGCGAAGCTCGCGTCGAGGTTGACGGCGCGCTGGTCGAGGTGCCGACTTACACCACCGCGAAACGCCTGCTGGCGCGTCACGACGAATTGCAGGGCTGGACCATTTGATCAGGGCAGCGTCACTGGCCGGGTGAGCGTGGTGCGGGCGAATTTGCGCGGCGCCATCGCCTTGCCGAACAGGAAGCCTTGCGCGACGTCGAAGCCCAACTGGTGCGCGGTGACGAAATCGGCCCGGCTTTCGATGCCCTCGGCGACGGTGCGCACGCCGTAATTTTCGGCGAGATCGATGATGCCGCGACAAACCGTCTGCTTGAGGCGGTCACCGCCGAAGCCGGTAACGAACTGGCGGTCCACCTTCAATTCGGCGAACGGAAACACCTGCCGCCCCATCAGCGCCGGCCATTCGGCCCCGACGCTTTTGATCGAGACGGCGACGTTGTGAAAGCGGATCCGGCGGGCGACGTCGATAACGTGGTCGAGGTCCTCGATAACCTCGGCGCATTTGAGTTCGATCAACAGTCCACCGAACGCGGGATGCGCCGGCATCCGCCGGCATAGCGTGCGCACGGCGGCGGCGTCGCGCAGAAACGAGGCGGGGAGGTTGATCGCGAGATCGACCGGTCCGGTGCGTTCGATGAAGTAGCGCCAATCGTCGATCACGCGTTCGATGACGAACTCCGATAGATTGTGGAAGGCGGTGTCGAAGCGATCCGGAATGAAGGACGACGGAAGCACCACGCCCCAGGTCGGATGCCGCATCCGGATCAGGGCCTCGGCACCGCGCGGGATCAGCGTGCGCACGTCGATCTTGCGCTGGTACCAGAGTTCGAGCCAGCCGGCCTTGAGGGCTTCGGCGACGTCGACCGCCGGGCTTGGCGGCGCTTCGGTCGGGATCAGCGATGCGACGCTGTGGCGCAACGTCTCGGTACTGAATGGCGTCGGCAGTGTCGGCAGCGTTGCGATGCCGAGTTCGCGCGCCATCTGCCGGGTGGCGAAGGAGAGGATGGAATCCGGCACCGCAACCGGCATCACCTTGCCACGAAAGTTGGCGCTCGCCAGCGTCTCGAGCACCTTGCCGGCCTCGATACCGCCGGCCGACAGCCCGAGCACCACCAGATTGAACATCTGGGTCTCAAGCAAAGGCTTCAGATCGGCGGCGCGCGGGCATTCGAAGGTGATGAAGCCGAGGTCTTCGAAAGCATCGGCAAGAAAGGTCCGAATGTGCGGCTTGTTGTCGGCGATACAGACGCGCGGCGACAGGGTGCGCTGGCCGAAGGCTGCGGGCCGGACGGAAGGGGTGGTGGCCACCGATGTTGTCATGTTGCTTGCTCCCCGTGCTGGCCACACAGGTTTAGCCTTGGGGCTGAGGTGCAAAGATGGAATCGACTCGCTGCTCCACGGAAATGGGCCGGTAAGGTTAAATGATCGAATGCTGATCAAATTGTGCGGATCGGAAGCGAAGCAATTTCAAATGCGTGGCCGAATGCGCTGTTGTTCCGATAATTTCCGCCGTGCGCCCTTGTGCATAACATTGCGACCGATCGTGCCGAGCCGACCGTGTTTTGCGCTCTAATCAATGCGACTGATTCGGTGTGTGATGATGATGTGAAGGTGTCGTGGAATTGACGAGTTGAATCGACAACCGTCACCCCATCCTCAGTGTCGTCCCCGCGCAGGCGGGGACCCATAACCCCTGGCTTCAATGATGATTGTGTACTCCGACAACAGGCACTTTCCGCATAACCGCTGCTGCGGAGTCTGGGTCCCCGCCTGCGCGGGGACGACGACTTTCGTGGTGCTAGCAACGAAGCAATCCAGACTCTAAAGGAAGACTGGATTGCTTCGCGGGGCCTGTGCTCGGACGGCGCGAGGCGCCAATCCGAGTGCTCGCAATAACGGAAGCGTTTAACGCCGGATCGTTTAATGGCTCATCCGCGCCGACGCCGGGTGCCCCGGAACCTTGAAGCGCTTGCCGGTGTCCTTCACCTTGGTGCCGTTGACCTTGAGGATCGAGAAATCCTGATCGAGGTAGTTGCCGGTCAGCAGGTATTTGCCGTCGGGCGTGAACACCACGGCTTCCGGCAGGCCGCCGACTTCGATGTCCTGCGTTTTCGTCACTTTCTTGCCGTCGATCCGCAAGATCGCGAGGCTGCCGTTCTTCTTGCGGAAGAAAGCGTCCTTGGCGGCATTGGAGCCGCGCAGGATGGCGGCGGCGGCGAGATTTCCCTTGGGACTGATCGCGAAACCTTCGGGGCCGTCGCCGACCACGACGCGGTCGATGGCACGCGGCGGATTGAGCGTGAGGTCGAACACGCTGACGGTGTCAACGCTGCCGTCCGACGCACCTGAGTTGCCGTTGTCGGCGGTCAGCGCCAGTTGTCCGTTCGGCGTCACCGCGACGTTATAGGGCCACAGGCCGGCGGCGATATCCATCTTGTTATAGGTGACCTTGCCGTTGGCGATGTCGAGCACCGAGAGTTTGTGCGTGGTGAATTTCACCGCGTAGGCGTGCTTGCCGTCCGGCGCGAAAGTGACGTGCGCGACGCTGTCGCCCATGGCGATGGTATCGGTCACCTTGACGTCGGTGCCGTTGACCGAGAGCACGGTGATGGAAGCGTCGCCGCGATTGGCGACCAGCGCCATCTTGCCGTCGGGGCTGAAGCTCAATCCGGACGGCTGTTTGCCGGCGGTAATGGTCGCCGCGAGCTTCGCCGGCCTGGCCTTGAGGTCGATCACGTAGACCTTGTTGTCGAGCCCCATCTTCAACGCGTCGCCGTCCTTGGTGACGTCGACGGAATCCGACACGAGAGCAACGCTGCCGGTCGGATCGATATCGACGTTGACCGGCGGGCCGACCACGGAATTTTCCAGCGGCAGGTTGGCGACGATCTTGGGATTTTCCGGATTGGCGAGATCGACGATCAGCACCGAATCCTTACCGGCCGGCTTCAGCACCGTCTTGCCGGCGTCGTCCCACAGCACCTTCTCGTCGTTGCCGACAATCATGAAGGGGGCGGCGTGCGCGACGCTGAGCGCCGTGCTGCCAAGCATGATTGCCGTCGCCAGCGATAGTCCGACCGATCGCGATATCGACATCGTTGTTTTCTCCCTGAAGACCGGGTGATGTCCCGGATTGATTTCGGCGCAGCGTATCGGCTTCGTACTCCGGCCGGTAGTATGGCCGGGCCAATGGCGGGGTTGCGGCGGGTGCGGGAGACGTGCCGCCATGGGAGGCGATGGTGTGGGTTCCATCCGCGGGCGGGGCCTGCGCTCCATTGCGGTCTTGGTCGAATGTCTGACGGGTCGGAGGGTGTGGGGAGGGTTGACCGTGACGCCGTATCCGGTCACTTTCTCGTCAAATTCAACCTGGGGGAGAATTCTGCTCATGAAAGCGAAGCTGCTTGCCGCGGTCGCGGTGTCCGTGGCCCTGGTTTCGGGACCCGCCGCCCACGCCGAACAGTTCGTCAACGTGCTGACCGGCGGCACGTCCGGCGTTTATTATCCGCTCGGCGTCGCCATCGGAAAAATCTACAGCGACAAGATTTCGAACGCCAAGGTCCAGGTGCAGGCCACCAAGGCGTCGGTCGAGAACCTCAATTTGCTGGAGCAGGGCCGCGGCGAAATCGCGTTCACGCTGGGCGACTCGCTGAAGGCGGCATGGGAAGGCGACGAGGAGGCCGGCTTCAAGAAGAAGCTAAGCAAGCTGCGCACCATCGGCGCGATCTATCCGAACTACATCCAGATCGTCGCCACCGCCGAGAGCGGCATCAAGACCCTGGCGGACCTCAAGGGCAAGAGCCTCTCGGTCGGCGCGCCGAAGTCCGGCACCGAACTGAACTCGCGCGCCATCCTCAAGGCCGCCGGGATGACCTACAAGGACATCGGCAAGGTCGAATATCTGCCGTTCGCGGAATCCGTTGACCTGATGAAGAACCGTCAGCTCACCGCGACGCTGCAATCGGCGGGCCTCGGCGTCGCCTCGCTGAAGGACCTCAGCAACTCGAACGAGATCAACGTGGTGTCGGTGCCGAAGGAGATCGTCGACAAGATCGGCCCGCCATTCGTCGCGGCGACGATTCCGGCCAACACCTACAAGGGCCAGGACAAGGACGTGCCGACCGCGGCCGTGGTCAACTTCCTCGTCACCAGTTCGGCGGTGTCGGACGATCTCGCTTATCAGATGACCAAGCTGGTCTACGAATCGCTGCCGGAACTGTATTCCGCGCACGCGGCCGCGCACGGAATCAAGCTGGAGACGGCGGCGACAGGTAGCCCGGTCCCGCTGCATCCCGGTGCGATCCGCTACTTCAAGGAAAAGGGCCTGATCAAGTAATCAGGTCGACCAATGTGATCTTCTGCGTCATGGCCGGGCTTGTCCCGGCCATCCACGTCTGAGCCGGACGAAACCGGCCGAGCGGAGATCGATCTTCTTTTGCGCAGGATGCGCCGTGAAGGCGGGGTGGGGACGATGTCGCAGGCAACAGCAGCGCCGATGCAAGACAATGCAGCCGAGCAGGTCGAACCGATCAAGGTCGATCTCGGCAACTTCGAGCATGGCTTTCCGGAAGGCTTCGGCCCCGGTCGCTGGGGGACTTTCGCCTATGCTATCGGCATCGCGTTCGCGGTATTCCAGATTGCCATCGCGGCATGGAACATCCTGCCGAGTCAGGTGGTGCGCGGCGTCCATGTCGGCTTCATCATCCTCATGACCTTCGGCCTGATCGGCAACTTCACCGCCAAGACCAACATGGCGCGCGCGCTGGCGTGGCTGATCGGCGGCGTCGGTTTCCTCTGCGGCCTTTATCAATGGATCTTCTATGAAGCCCTGATCCTGCGCGACGGCGATCCCACCACGATGGATCTCGTCGTCGGCACCTTGCTCGCGGTACTGATTTTTGAGGGCACGCGACGGCTGATGGGCTCGGCGCTGCCGATCATGTGCGGCGCCTGTATCGTCTATTGGGCGTTCGGGCAGTATCTGCCGTCGCCGCTCAATCATCGCGGTTACGGCTTCGACCAGATCATCACGCATCTGTCGTTCGGCACCGAAGGTTTCTACGGCGTGCCGATCTACGTGTCGGCCACCTATATCTTCCTCTTCATCATGTTCGGCTCGTTCCTCGAACGCGCCGGCATGATCCAGTTGTTCACCGATGTCTCGCTCGGCATCTTCGGCGGCACCCGCGGCGGCCCGGCCAAGGTCGCGGTGGTGGCGTCCGGCATGATGGGCACGATCTCCGGCTCCGGCGTCGCCAACGTGGTGACGGTGGGGCAGTTCACCATTCCGCTGATGATCCGCTTCGGCTATCGCCGCGCGTTCGCCGCCGGCGTCGAGGCCACCGCCTCGATGGGCGGACAGATCATGCCGCCGGTGATGGGCGCGGTCGCCTTCATCATGGCCGAGACTCTCGGCGTCGATTACATGGTGATCGTGCGCGCCGCGGTGATCCCGGCGGTGCTGTATTTCGCCTCCGCGTTCTGGATGGTGCATCTCGAAGCCGGCAAGTACGGCCTCAAGGGCATGAGCCGCGCCGAGATGCCGAGCGCCTGGAAGGCGCTGGTGGCGCGCTGGTATCTGGTGCTGCCGCTCGCCGTGCTGGTCTTCATGCTGTTCGAGGGCTTCACGCCGCTTTACGCTGGCATCATGGGTCTGGCGTTGACCGCGACCCTGATCCTCGGCGCCAGCATCGCGCTCGGCCTGCCCAACCAGATGATCCGCTACATCTTCTGGATCCTGCTGGCGCTGGTGGTCGGTGCGATGTTCCAGCGCGGCATCGACATCATGATGGTCGGTCTCGTGGTCGGCGGCCTGGTGCTGCTCGCGGCGCTGACCAAGGGCGGCCGCGCCACACTCGTCGCCTGCCGTGACTCGTTGGCGGAAAGCTCCAAGTCGGCGCTGACCGTCGGCATGGCCTGCGCCATCGTCGGCACCATCATTGGCATGATGACGCAGACCGGCGTCGGGAATATCTTCGGAAGCTGGGTGATCGGCATCGGCGAGAACAGCCTGTTCCTCGCGCTGATCATGACCATGCTGCTGTCGATCCTGCTCGGCACCGGCATCCCGACGATCCCGACCTACATCATTACCGCAGCGCTCGCTGCGCCGGCGCTGGCGAAACTCGGTGTGCCGCTGATCGTCAGCCACATGTTCGCGTTCTACTACGGCATCATGGCGGACCTCTCGCCGCCGGTGGCATTGGCCGCATTCGCGGCTGCGCCGATTGCCAAAGAGAATCCGGATACCATTGGCTGGGAGGCAATGCGCATCGCACTCGCCGGTTACGTCATTCCGTTCATCGCGGTGTATTCGCCTGCGTTGATGTTGCAGGCCGGCGACCCGATGGAAGTTTATCTCGGCTTCTACGGCGCGGTCGCTTACGCCACGGTGAAGGCGCTGATCGCCATCGGTCTGTTCGGCATGGTCGCGATCGGCTTCCTGTTCACGCGGATGACGATCATCGAGCGCATTGTTACCTTCGTGGCGGCGCTATGCCTGCTCGGCGAATTCCCATACAGCGATTGGGTTGGCTTCGCGCTCGCCGCCATCATCGTGGTCTGGGATTGGCGCCGACGCCCGGCGTCCGACGCGATCGCGGCGTGAGCCTGTGCCTGATTTCCGCCGGCGTCACCAAGACGCTGGCGGTGGCAGCCTTCACGCTGGTGTGGACGCATTCGATCGAAAAGATCGATTGGCGCGAAAACTGGCGCGTCACCCCGCAAGGGCTTGAATTGGTCGAGGCGCGCGTGAAAGGCTCCGGCGCCGGCATGGAGCCGCCGCCGGAGGCGCGGCTGGTCGACGGCTGGTTCGTCTGGCAGCCGCACCGCGTTCCGATGCCGGAGGTGGTGCTGGGCAATTCCGGCAAGGCGGGGGAGTGGCGGCTGTGTACGAAGGGGACGTGCCGCACGCTGTCGACAATTCTCGGCCATGACGTCGGCCCGCATCCGACGACGATGCGGGCGTGTGATTAGTCGTCATTCGGCACTTACTACAGCGCCCGCCGCGGCTGCGGGATTTTCGTGGCGAGAATCTTGTCGATGCGGCGACCGTCGAGGTCGACGATCTCGAAGCGCCAGCCATGGGTGTCGCGCGTGTCACCGGCAGCGGGAATCTCACCGAACAGTTGCAGCATGAAGCCGGCCGCCGTGTTGTAGGGGCGCGACAGCGGCAGTGGAATGCCGAGCAGGTTGGCGAATTCGTCCGCCGTCATCCAGCCTTCGATCAGGTAAGAGCCGTCGGGGCGTTTGATCGCCGGCTTTTCGGCGGGGCCTTCCTCGGTGTGAAAGCCGCCGACGATGGATTCGAGAATATCGGCGGCGGTGACGATGCCCTGGAAGCTTCCGTACTCATCGTGCACCAGCCCGAAATGTACTGGCGAGCCGCGCAGGATCGCCAGCACGTCACGCGCGTCCGCCACCTCCGGAATCACCGGCACCTCGCGAACCAGCGTGCGAAGATCGGGAGCGACACCGGCGAGGTAGCCGTCGAGCATATCCTTGGCTTGCACCACGCCGAGCACCACGTCGCGATCGCCGTCGAACACCGGCAGCCGCGAATGCACGCTGGTGGTGATCGCTTCGCGGATCACGTCCGGCGAGTCAGCGAGATCGATGAAATCGACCTCGCGGCGCGGCGTCATCACTGCACCGACCGGCTGATCGCCGAGCCGCATCACACCGGCGATCATTTCCTTCTCGCCTGGCTCCAGCACGCCGGCGGTTTCTGCTTCGCGTACCAGTGAACGGATTTCGTCTTCAGTGACGGTATCTTCGCTCACGCCACTCTGGCCGAGCACCCGCAGCAACAGCTTGCCGGAGACGTCGAGCAGCCACACCACTGGCGACGAAATGCGCGCCAGCCATGTCATCGCCGGCGCGACCTTCACCGCCACCGATTCCGGATTGCGCAACGCGATCTGCTTGGGAACGAGTTCGCCGATGATCAGCGAGGCATAGGTGATGCCGCCGACGACTGCACCGACGCCGAGCGTGTCGGCAAACCCCTTGGCGACGCCGAGTTCGATCAGCCATGCGGTCAGCCGTTGCCCGAGCGTGGCGCCGGAGAACGCACCGGACAGCACGCCGACCAGCGTGATGCCGATCTGCACGGTGGAGAGAAACTTGCCGGGATCGGACGCCAGCGCCAGTGCCCGGCGCGATCCGCTGACACCTCTCTCCGCCAGCGCCGCGAGGCGCGCGGGGCGGGAGGAGACGATGGCGAGTTCGGACATCGCGAGCAGACCGTTGATGACGATCAGGATCGTGACGGTACCGAGTTCGAGTGCAAGCATGATGCAGACAGTCTATCAGATGGCGCGGCGGCAGGTCTCTGGAGAATTTGACGCGGCGGCGTGATTGCGGGACAAGTGCCTGCAACATCAGAACAAGCAGGAGAAGTCGGTGAAGAGGCTCGAGGGAAAAACCGCCATCGTGGTCGGCGCCGGATCGATCGGGCCAGGCTGGGGCAATGGCAAGGCCACGGCGGTGACGTTTGCCCGCGAGGGCGCGCAGGTGTTTTGCGTCGACCGCAATGGGAAGGCCGCCGAGGAAACCGCGTCGATCATTGCGAAAGAGGGCGGCAAGGCCGAGGCGTTCGCCGCCGACGCCGCGCGCGAGGATGACATCAAGGCGATGGTCGCGGCGTGCCTGAAGGCTTATGGCCGCATCGATGTGCTCGACAACAATGTCGGTATCGCCGAAGTCGGCAGCGTGGTCGAGGTCGAGGAGAAGGATTGGGATCGCGTGTTCGCGGTCAATCTCAAGAGCGCCTACCTCGCCATGAAGCACGTCATTCCGGTGATGACCAAGCAGGGCGGTGGTTCGATCATCAACATCTCATCGATCGCCTCGATCCGCCATCTCGGCGTTTCCTACGTCACCTACGCCACCACCAAGGCCGCGATGAATCAGATGACCCGCACCACGGCGGTTGAGTTCGCACCGAAGAATATCCGCGTCAATGCGGTGTTACCGGGACTGATGAAGACGCCGATGGTGGAACATTCCGCCGGCCTTGCGGCGAGTTATGCCAAGGGCGACGTCGAGGCGATGTGGAAGCGCCGCGACGAACAGGTGCCGATGGGCCACATGGGCGAGGGCTGGGACGTCGCCAATGCCGCGCTGTTCCTTGCCTCTGATGAATCCCGCTATGTCACCGGTATCGAACTGGTGGTCGACGGCGGATTGACGCTCAAGGTGAGCTGACGGCTTCCCCTCAATTTGTGCCGACGCGCCTCCGCCGGACGATGCTTTGGTCGACTTGCAACGGCCGGTTTCAGCGCGCATGGTCACTCGTAAAGAACGCGACCGTTGGGAGAGTATGCCCATGAATATGCAAGACAAAAGCCATTACCACGAAGCCTATGCGCGCTCGATGCGCGACCCCGAGGGCTTCTGGGCCGATGCCGCGCGCGCCATCGACTGGATCGAGCCGGCCAAGAAAGTCTTCGATCCGAATATGGGCCTCTACGGCCGCTGGTTCGCCGGCGCGGTGGTCAACACCTGCTACAACGCGCTTGACCGCCACGTTGCGAACGGCCGCGCCGGGCAACTGGCGCTGATCCACGATTCGCCGGTGACCAACAGCGTCACCACCTACACCTACGCGCAGATGCTGCACGAGGTGAAAACCTTCGCCGCGGTGATGCAGGATTTCGGTGTCGCCAAGGGCGACCGCGTCATCATCTACATGCCGCTGGTGCCGGAAGCGATGGTGGCGATGCTGGCCTGTGCGCGCATCGGCGCGGTGCATTCGGTGGTGTTCGGCGGCTTCGCGGCCAAGGAGTTAGCCACGCGCATCGACGATGCCCAGCCGAAGCTGGTGATCTCCGCAAGCTGCGGCATCGAGCCCGGCCGCATCGTCGCTTACAAGCCGCTGCTCGACGACGCCATCAAGCTCGCCGCGCACAAGGTGCCGGCGTGCATCATCCTGCAACGGCCGCAGCAGACGTGCGATCTGATCGCCGGCCGCGATCACGACTGGAAGGACCTGCGCGACAAGGCGGTGGCCGCCAAGAAGGAAGCTGCTTGCGTGCCGGTGTTGGCAACCGATCCGCTCTATATTCTCTATACGTCCGGCACCACCGGCGTGCCGAAGGGTGTGGTACGCGACAACGGCGGCCACCTCGTCGCCGTCAACTGGTCGATGTATAACCTCTACGGAGTCAAGCCCGGCGAGGTGTGGTGGTGCGGCTCCGATATCGGCTGGGTGGTCGGCCACAGCTACATCATTTACGGCCCGCTGTTTCACGGCAACACCTCGATCATGTACGAGGGCAAGCCGGTCGGCACGCCGGATGCCGGGGCGTTCTGGCGCGTCATCTCACAGCATAAGGCGGTGGCGTTCTTCACCGCGCCGACCGCGTTCCGCGCCATCAAGAAAGACGATCCGAACGGCGAGTTCATCCGCAAATACGATCTGTCGCATTTCCGCACGCTGTTCCTCGCCGGCGAGCGCGCGGATCCGCCGACCATCGCATGGGCGGAGAAGCAGTTGAACGTACCGGTGATCGATCACTGGTGGCAGACCGAAACCGGCTGGTGCATCGCCGGCAATCCGGTTGGGCTTGGGCAACTGCCGGTCAAGCACGGCTCGCCGACGGTGCCGATGCCGGGCTATCAGGTCGACGTCGTCGACGAGGCGGCGAAGCCGCTGCCGGCCGGCACCATGGGCTCGATCGTCATCAAGCTGCCGCTGCCGCCGGGCTGCCTGCCGACCTTGTGGCAGCAGGACGAGCGCTGCAAGGAAGCCTATTTCAACGAGTTTCCCGGCTACTACAAAACCTCCGACGCCGGCTACAAGGACGAGGACGGCTACGTCTTCGTCATGGGCCGCACCGACGACATCATCAACGTCGCCGGCCATCGGCTCTCCACCGGCGGCATGGAGGAAATTCTCGCCTCGCATCCGGACGTCGCCGAATGCGCGGTGCTCGGCATCAAGGACGCCATCAAGGGCGAAATCCCGTGCGGCCTGATCGTGCTCAAGGCGGGCGTGACGCGGTCGCCGGCGGAGATCGAGAAGGAGATCGTGGCGCTGGTGCGCGAGAAGCTCGGGCCGGTCGCGGCGTTCAAGCTGGCGATCACCGTGGCGCGGCTGCCGAAGACGCGCTCCGGCAAGATCCTGCGCGGCACCATCCGCAAGATCGCCGACGGCGATCCGTGGACCGTGCCCGCAACTATCGAGGACCCCAAGGTGCTCGACGAAATCGGTGCGGCGCTGAAGGGGCGGGTGTAGAAACCAGGGATACATGAGGTCGTGCGCAATCTGATGCACGGCCTCATTTTCGATGGAATACCGGATCACACCGGCATTCCCGCGTTTGAGCCGACGGAAACCCGCATGACGATTGCCATCCGATCCCCGATCCATGTCCGCGCCATGCTGATGCTGTTGTCGGGTCTCGCACTCGCCGGATGTTCCAGCTTCCAGCGGAATCAGCCTCCGGAAGCTGCAGCTGCCGCGCAGACCGATGATGACGCGGCCTGTCGCGCCAACGGCGCTGCGCCGGGTTCGGATGCCTATGTCGCCTGTCGTAAGGATCGCGATGGGCGGCGCGGCGTCGCCACCGACCGAATGGAGCGCAGCCACCGCAACCTCGCGGAGCGGATGCTCAACGGACAGTAACGGTTGATTGCCAAATAAAAACGCGGCGGGTTTGAAGCCGCCGCGTTTTTGTCTGCAGTAGGACGAAGCCGTCGTCTACTCCTCCTCGTCGTCCTGCTTCTTGCCGCCGATGGTCTTCAGCTTGGCGAACACGGCGTCGACGTTGAGGTCGTCCTGATTGCGCTCGGACGGCTCGTCCTCGTCCTTGCGGGTGGTTTCGGAAGCCGGCAACAGCGTGGCGCCGCCGTAAGCCTGATCGGTCGGCTTTTCCTTCGCCGCGCGCTGCACCTCGAAGTCCAGTTCGATTTGCGAGCACAGGCCAAGCGTTACCGGGTCCATCGGGGTCAGCGTCTGCGCGTTCCAGTGGGTGCGGTCGCGGATCGAGGCGATGGTGGTCTTGGTGGTGCCGACCAGCCGCATGATCTGGGCGTCTTTCAGCTCAGGATGATTGCGAACCAGCCAGAGGATGGCGCTCGGTCGCTCGTGGCGGCGCGATACCGGGGTATAACGCGGCCCCTTCTTCTTGGCGGCCGGCGGCAAGACCACCTTGCTCTCGCTGAGTTTGAGGCGGTAGTTGACGTCCTTCTCGCCGCGCTCGATCTCGTCGCGGGTGAGCTGGCCGGTGGAAATCGGGTCCATGCCCTTGATGCCCTGGGCGGCGTCGCCGTCGGCGATGGCGCGCACCTCCAGCGGGTGCATCTTGGTGAAATCCGCCACCTGGTCGAACGTCAGCGCGGTGTTATCGACGAGCCACACGGCAGTCGCCTTCGGCATCAGCGGTGCATTGCTCATGGCAAATCTCCTTTGGGCTCCGCCCACCTCGTTCCGGAGGCGGAGTAGTGTGGTCATCGGCGATGACGGGATTGAACCGCTATATAATCCGCCTCGACCGAAACGCGCAATGGGTTGCTCAACGGCCTTGACAGGGCCGCAAAGCCGTCCCAAGTCCTTACACCAAAGTCGTTACGGCTAACTCGCCAATCGTCGAGACGTCGCGTCCAATTTCCGCAATAAATACAACTTTTGCGCCCGACTGAGCCGGGCGAACAGGTTCCGGATCGCTCCATGCAGGCCAAACCGCAGTTGAAAATCGTGCTTTGTTCGCCCCGCGGCTTCTGTGCCGGCGTGGTGCGGGCCATCGATACGGTGGAGCGCGCGCTGAAACTCTATGGCGCGCCGGTCTATGTCCGTCACGAGATCGTGCACAACCGTTATGTGGTGGACAGCCTGCGGGCCAAGGGTGCGATCTTCGTCGAGGAACTGGCGGAAATTCCGGATACCGAGGCGCCAGTGGTGTTTTCCGCCCATGGCGTGCCGAAATCGGTCCCGGCCGAGGCGGAAACGCGGAATTTCTTCTCATTGGACGCCACCTGCCCGCTGGTCACCAAGGTGCATCGCGAGGCGGCGATCCACTTCAAGCGCGGCCACGAAATCCTGCTGATCGGCCATTCCCACCATCCGGAAGTGGTCGGTACGCTCGGGCAATTGCCGGCGGGCGCGGTGACGCTGATCGAGACCGCCGAGGACGCCGAGCAGTTCACGCCTAAGGACGCCAACAATCTCGCCTTCGTTACCCAGACCACGCTGTCGATCGACGACACCGCTGAGATCGTCGCGGTGCTCAAGAGCCGCTTCCCGAACATCCACGGGCCGCATAAGGAAGACATCTGCTACGCCACCACCAATCGCCAGTTGGCGGTGAAGAAGGTGGCGCCGGTGGTCGATGCGCTGATCGTTGTCGGTGCGCCGAATTCGTCGAACTCGCAGCGGCTGCGCGAAGTGGCCGAGCGCGAGGGCTGCCCGATCGCGGTGCTGGCGCAGCGCGCTTCCGATCTCGACTGGGCCAAGTTCGAAGGCGTCAGGAGCGTCGGCATCACTGCGGGCGCTTCGGCGCCGGAAGTGATCGTCGAGGAGATCATGGACGCCTTCGCCGAGCGTTATGAACTGAACGTGGAGACGGTCTCGGCCGCGGAAGAGAACGAGTTCTTCCCGCTGCCGCGCTCGCTGCGTCCCGACGCAGCCGAGTAGGTTTTCATGGCGGTCTATACGGACGTCGCTGCGGAGGAGTTGGCGGCGTTCCTCGTCAGCTATGACATCGGCGAACTGCTCTCCTACAAGGGCATCGCCGAAGGCGTCGAGAACTCCAATTTCCTGCTGCACACCACCAGGGGCTCGTATTTCCTCACGCTGTACGAAAAGCGCGTGGCGGTGGGCGATCTGCCGTTCTTTCTCGGCCTGATGGGGCATCTCGCCGCGCACGGCATCGTCTGTCCGCAGCCGGTGAAGACGCGCGACGGCACTACGCTCGGCGTGCTGGCGGGCCGCCCGGCCGCGATCATCGATTTCCTTGAAGGCGTGTGGCCGCGCAAGCCGAACGTGACGCATTGCACCGCTGTCGGACAGGCGTTGGCGAAGCTGCATCTGGCGGGCCGCGATTTTCCCATGACGCGCGCCAACGCGCTCTCGGTGAAGGGCTGGCGGCCGCTGTTCGATCAAGCGGCTTCGCGCGCCGACACCGTGCAGCATGGGCTCAAGGCGTTTCTCACCGCAGAACTCGACTATCTCGAAGCACGCTGGCCGAGTGACTTGCCGCGCGGCATCATTCACGCCGACCTATTTCCCGACAACGTGCTGTTCGTCGGCGAGGACCTGTCGGGCCTGATCGACTTCTACTTCGCCTGCAACGACATCCTCGCCTATGACGTCGCGATCTGCCTTAATGCCTGGTGCTTCGAGGCCGATCATTCGTTCAACGTCACCAAGGCGCGCGCGTTCCTGAATGCCTATGGCAAGGAGCGTCCGCTCTCCGAGGCCGAGCAGGCGGTGCTGCCGCTGTTGGCGCGCGGCGCGGCGTTGCGTTTCCTGCTGACGCGGCTGGTGGATTTCCTCAACGTGCCGCCGGGCGCGCTGGTGAAGCCGAAGGACCCGCTGGAATACGTGCGCAAGCTGCGCTTCCACCAATCGGTCGACGACATCGCCGGCTACGGCGTCGCGCAGACGAGATCGACGGCGTGAGCGACCTCCCTGCCGTGGTGATCCATACCGATGGCGCCTGCTCCGGTAATCCGGGGCCGGGCGGCTGGGGCGCAATCCTGCAGTTCGGCGAGGTGCGCAAGGAATTAAAGGGCGGCGAGCCGCACACTACCAACAACCGCATGGAATTGCTGGCGGCGATCTCCGCGCTGGAGGCGCTGAAGAAACCGTGCAGTGTCGATCTGCACACCGACAGCCAGTATGTGCGTCAGGGCATCACCGGCTGGATTCACGGCTGGAAGAAAAACGGCTGGCGTACCGCTGACAAGAAGCCGGTCAAGAACATGGACCTGTGGCAGCGGCTCGACGCCGCCCTGAAGCCGCATCAGGTGCGCTGGCACTGGGTCAAGGGCCACGCCGGCCATGATGACAACGAACGCGCCGACGAACTTGCGCGCGAAGGCGTCGCCATGGCGCGCTTGCAGCAGACGGCTGGCGGCAAGACGCCGGGCTGATCGCTCGCTTTCATCGTTTCGGTCAGGATAGACTGCCCGCAAAATCATCAACGGGGGCGATACATTGGCCGGACCATCACTGCACGCTCTTCAAGAACGTCTCGTTCTTCCACTGATTGCCGCACCGATGTTTCTGGTGTCGGGCGTCGATCTGGTCTCGGCGGCTTGCGCGGCCGGCGTCGTCGGCGCGTTTCCGACGGTGAACTGCCGCACCTCCGATGAACTTGAGAACTGGCTCACTGAAATCGAAACGCGCCTGGCGAAGACAGCCGAGCAAAACGGCGATCCGGTCGCGCCATGGTGCGCCAATCTCATCGTCCACCATTCGAATGCGCGCCTGAAAGACGATCTTGTGGTGCTGCTGCGTCACAAGCCGGAGATTGTCATCACATCGGTCGGCTCTCCGGCTCCGGTCGTCGAACCGCTGCACGACGCGGGAGCGCTCGTGCTTGCCGACGTTGCGACCATTCGCCATGCAGAACGCGCGGTGGCGGCGGGGGCGGACGGGCTGGTGTTGCTGACGGCGGGTGCTGGCGGCCAGACCGGTTGGCTCAATCCGCTGGCGTTCGTGCGTGCGGTGCGTTCGTTTTTCGACGGACCGATCGTACTGGCGGGCGGCGTGTCCGATGGCGCGGCGTTGTTGGCGGCGCAGGCGATGGGCTGCGACCTCGCCTACATGGGCACCAAATTCATTGCGACCCAGGAAAGTCTGGCGAAGCCGGCCTATCGCGAGATGCTGGTGGCGGCGCGTGCCGACGACGTATTGCTGACGCGCGCCTTCACCGGGCTCGAGACCAATATGCTGAAGGCGTCAATCATCGCCGCCGGACTCGATCCCGACAATCTGCCGGCGCGCGGCACTATCGACATCGGCAAGGACATCAGTATTGAGAGCCGCGAGAAGCAGCCAACGCGCTGGCGCGACGTGTGGAGTGCGGGGCACAGCGTATCTGGCGTCGATGCGGTAGTGAGTGTCGCGGATCTTGTGAATCAGACGCGCGCCGAATACGACACGGCAAAAGCCGCGCTGGTGGCGCGGCTCGTGAAGTAAAATGCGCGGCTTCGTGAAGCCGCGCGATAGGATCAGAGCTGTCCGAGCAGGGTGTCGCCGCCGGAGACTTCGACCTTGCCGGGATTCGGCTCGAGGTTGAGCTTCTTCACCACGCCGTCCTCGACCAGCATCGAATAGCGCTTGGAGCGGATGCCGAGGCCGTTGCCGGAGGCGTCCAGCTCCATGCCGATCGCCTTGGCGAATTCGGCGTTGCCGTCGGCGAGGAAGGTCGCCTCGTCGCGCTGGTCGGTGTCGCGCTTCCAGGCGCTCATCACGAACGCGTCGTTGACCGAAACCACCGCGATGGTGTCGACGCCCTTGTCCTTCATCGCATAGGCGTTGAGGAAAATGCTCGGCATGTGCATCTTGTGGCAGGTGCCGGTATAGGCGCCGGGCACCGCGAACAGGGCGACCTTCTTGCCTTTGAAGACGTCGTCGGTGGTCTTCACCTGCAAACCATCGCTGGTCATCACGCGAAACTGGGCTTCGGGCAGGCGGTCGCCAACTTGAATTGTCATTCGTTTCTCCTCCATAGCGTTTTCGAGCGAAGTGGATACCGGTTCGCGTGAAGAAAACGCGTTCAAAAAACTTGAGTGGCTTATTCAACAGAGCTTCGCGCGTCCGCGCAATACGCGGGCGCGTGATCGCGGGTTGCGCTCAGGTCGCGGGCTTCTTGGCGGGGCGGCGGCCGAAGTCGGCGGCCGCTTCATCCTGACCGATATTCACGATGCCGCGCCTGATGGCGCGGGTGCGGGTGAAGTGGTCGAACAGCGCCTCGCCGTCGCCGCGCCGGATGGCGCGAGTCAATTTCGACAGGTCCTCCTGAAACTCGCCGAGCATTTCCAGCACCGCATCCTTGTTGTTCAGGAATACGTCGCGCCACATCGTCGGGTCGGAGGCCGCGATGCGGGTGAAGTCGCGGAAACCGCCGGCGGAGAATTTCAGCACTTCGGAGCGCGTCACGCCTTCCAGTTCTTCGGCCGTCGAAACGATGGTGTAGGCGATCAGATGCGGCAGATGGCTGGTCACTGCCAGCACCAGATCGTGATGTTCCGGCGTCATGGTCTCGACGTTGGCGCCGAGCGCGCGCCAGAATTCCGCGAGTTTCTCGACCGCGGCTGCATCTGTGCCGTTCGGCGGCGTCAGGATGCACCAGCGATTGTTGAACAGTTCGGCGAAGCCGGAATCCGGGCCGGAATTCTCGGTGCCGGCCACCGGATGCGCGGGCACGAAATGCACGTTGTCCGGCAGATACGGCGCCATGTCGCGCACCACCGCGCTCTTGACCGAGCCGACGTCGGAAATAATCGCGCCCGGTTTGAGATGCGGCGCGATTTCTTCCGCGACCGGGCCGCAGGCGCCGACCGGAATCGAGAGAATCACCAGATCGGCGTCCTTCACGGCTTCCGCGTTGGTGTCGACGACGCGATCGACGATGCCGAGTTCACGGACGCGCGCGCGGGTTTGCGGCGAGCGCGCGGTGGCGACGATCTCGCCGGCGAGCCCTTGCGCCTTGGCACCGCGCGCGATCGAGCCGCCGATCAGGCCGAAGCCGATCAGCGCGACGCGCGAGAAAAGCGGAGCGTCACTCACGGGCGGGCCATGAAATCACGCAGGCCGTCGACGACGAGGCGGTTGGCCTCCTCGGTGCCGATGGTCATTCGCAGCGCGTGCGGCAAGCCGTAGTTGTTCAGCGCGCGCAGCACCAGGCCGCGTTCGGTGAGGAAGGCATCGGCGTCCGCCGAGGTCTTGCCCTTGGTCGTCGGGAAATGGATCAGAACGAAGTTGGTCACGCTCGGCGTCACGGTGAGACCGAGCTTGCCGATTTCGTCGGTGAGCCAGTTGCGCCAGTGTTCGTTGTGTTCGCGCGACATGCGGATGTGCGCGGTGTCCTCGATCGCCGCCACCGCCGCCCGCATCGCCGGCGTCGAGACGTTGAACGGGCCACGAATGCGATTGACCGCGTCGACGATATTACTCGGGCCGAACATCCAGCCGATACGCAACGCGGCGAGGCCATGGATCTTGGAGAAGGTGTGCGTCATCACGGTGTTGTCGGTGGTTGCCACCAACTCGATGCCGATCTCGTAGTCGTTGCGCGAGACGAAATCCGAATAGGCGGCGTCCAGCACCAGCACCACATGCGACGGCAGACTGGCGCGCAGGCGCTTCACCTCGTCGAACGGAATGTAGGTGCCGGTCGGGTTGTTGGGGTTGGCGAGCCACACCAGCTTGGTGCGCGGTGTCACGCGCGCGAGGATCGCATCGACGTCGGCGGTGAAGTTGGTCTCCGGCGCGACGACATTGACCGCGCCGTTCGCCATGGTGGCGATCGGGTAGACCAGAAAGCCGTGAGTGGTCGAAATCGCCTCATCGCCGGGCTTCAGATAGGTGTGCGCCATCAGGTTGAGGATTTCGTCCGAGCCGGCACCGCAGATGATGCGGTTGGGATCGAGGCCGTAGGCGCGGCCGATCGCCTCGCGCAGCACCCGAGAGGTGCCTTCCGGATAATCCTCGAGATGCGAAATGGCCTCGGCATAGGCTTCCTTGGCGCGCGGCGAGGGGCCATGCGGCGTCTCGTTCGCGGACAGCTTGAAGACCTTCTGCCCCGGCTTCTGCACCGGGCTCTTGCCCGGCGTGTAGGGCGCAATATCGAGAATGCCGGGATTCGGCACGGGACCTGACATCTTGAACTCCGGAAGGATCGGCGTGTTTATCGGCGCGGCGCGTCGTTATTGGGGACCGTATAGCGCGTCGCGTGGCTGCCGACGAGAGCAGTCGAGCGGACGGTGGCGCCGGCGGCGACCAGCGCCGAGGTGATCTTGTCGAGGTTGCCGGCGCCCTGCACAGACACCAAAAGCGCCGCGCCGTCGAAGGCCGAGTCCGGGACCGCTGCGATTTCCGCAAGCGAAGCCACGGCGCGGGCGGTTTCGGCGTTCCAGCCCGAGACGCGGATGCTCCACATCTCGACCTCGGTGACCATGGCGCTGTCGGCGACCCGTGACACCACGAACACCGGCAGCGCGGCGGGATGGTCGGCGCGCTCCACAAATGGCAGCCGGGCGATGATTTTCGGCGCGCCCTCGGCCTCGAGTTCGAGCCACCACGGCAACCGGCTGGCGGTGGCCGACACCAGCGCCAGATCACCCTTGGATTTCGCCACCGCTTCGACGGCGGCCATCGGGTTGAAATGGGCGACGAACGGGACGGTGAAGCCGAAGTGAAACCGCGCCGAATCCCGCATTGCGGATTCGCCGGTAGAGAGGTCGGCATGGACCGAGAACGGCGCCTGCACATAGGTAAAGGTGGCGATGATGACCCGCCAGATGCCCTCCACGGTGTCGAGCGGCAGGATGCCGCGATGGCGCTCCACCAGCCGGCGCATCATGTCCGCCTCGCGGGCGGGGCGGAATGCCGAGCCGACCTCCTGGGTCTTCTTCACCGAAATCAGCCGGTCGATGATGTCGCTCCGCTGCATCAGGAGGCGGTGGACCTGCTCGTCGATCGAGTCGATCTCCTGACGCAGTTCCTGCAACGATGGCGGAGCGGGGGGCGGCTGGGACATGGATCGACCTGCGGCGGCTTTCGACGTGCGGAAGGAATGATGAATGGGGGCATTGATAGGTAAGACGCCGCCCGAAAGCAAAGAAAACATCGGTTTTGGGCGCGCGCGTGGCCTGCATCTGCCCGGCGCAAGGCGCAGGGCCGTCTTGACGGGGCGGCGGCTTGGGATTAGCTGTTGAGGTACATCGTGGTCATGTGAGCCGGCCGGCTTGCAGCCACGTTAAACAACTCGCTAAACAGGCCGGGGACAGATGCGATCCCGGCCGAGCCGTTTGTTCAGGCCGGTTTTTTTATGCCTGACGCCGGGTGATCGTTCTGGGAGGCCTCCGCGGAGGCC
>JAFKKL010000358.1 GCA_017305595.1 Hyphomicrobiales bacterium
GATCGCGATCCTCGCAGCCAGCGACATCCCAAGGCAATCCGCTGGAAACGCTGTCGCTCGACATCAGTCGCCTGATGGATCGCAATCTCGCGGCCGAGATGTGGGACCGCTATCAGCGCGGCGAGAACAAGGCTTTCAGCAAGCGGCTCTATACGCCGTCCGGGCAGAAGACCTTCGACGAAGTCGCGCGCAAGTACCGGTCGGACCGTAACTTCAAGCAGACGGTGGACCGCTACATCACCGAGTTCGAACGCCTGCTGGATGACGTCGCCCGCGACGAGCGCGGACCGGCGATGTTGCGCAGTCACCTGATCTCGGAGACGGGCCTGGTCTACACCATGCTGGCGCACGCCTCGGGCCGGCTGAACTGACGATCGATACTTCGACACAGAACCGACAAGTCGGGGGAATCAAAATCCCCCGCCTTGTTGTATTTTGTCGGGTGAGATTTGATTCGCGCGGTGCAGAGCGATAGCGATCTTCGATCGCATCGTGCATCCCGCGCGACGCCCCGAGTTTGGAGCAAATGACGCAGCCTGCCCGACCACTGCTGGACGCCCGTATCGAGCGCTGGCCCATCGCCGGCTCGTTCACCATCAGCCGTGGCAGTAAAACCGAAGCCGTGGTGGTGGTCGTGGAGGTTCGTTCGGGAGAGTATTCAGGACGCGGCGAATGCGTACCTTATGCGCGTTACGGCGAAACACCCGAGAGCACCCTCGCCCAGATCATCTCACTTCAGGAGCATGTAGCACAGGGACTGGATCGCGTGACGCTGCAAACGCTGCTGCCCGCCGGCGCGGCGCGCAACGCGCTCGACTGCGCGCTGCTCGATCTCGAAGCCAAGCGATCGGGATCGCGGGTATGGGACATCTTCGGCCAGCTGGCGCCCCGCCCCTGCACCACCGCCTACACCATCTCGCTCGGAACACCTGAAGCGATGGCGGAGGCGACCGGCGCGGCCGCGCATCGGCCGCTGCTGAAAATCAAGCTCGGCTCGGACGACGATGCGTCCCGCATCAAGGCCGTTCGCCAGGCCGCACCGAACGCGCAACTCATCGTCGATGCCAACGAAGGCTGGCGCGCCGACAACCTCGCCTTGAATCTCGCAGCCTGCGCCGATGCCGGCGTCACGTTAATTGAGCAACCATTGCCGGCAGGACAGGACGATGCGCTGGCAAGCGTCGAACGCCGCATCGCGATCTGCGCCGATGAAAGCGTTCACGATCGCGGCTCCCTCGCCGGCCTGCGCGGCCGTTACGACGCCATCAACATCAAGCTCGACAAGACCGGCGGGCTGACCGAGGCGATGGCGATGGCGGACGCGGCCGAAGCGCTAGGATTGCAGGTGATGGTCGGCTGCATGGTGGCGACCTCTCTGGCGATGGCGCCCGCGATGCTCTTGGCGCAACGCGCCCGCTATGTCGACCTCGACGGACCGCTGCTGCTCGCAACCGATCGCGATCATGGTCTGCGCTACGACGGCAGCACCATCTATCCGCCCGACGCCGCACTCTGGGGCTGACCCTCAGTGTCTCGCACAAAACTCCGTCGCGCCAACCACACTACGACCACGCCGCCTCCAGCCATCAACGCCATCGCGCCATAGATATCCGCGCCGAGCCGCGCATACATCGCGCCGGTCACAATCGACGCGCCGCTCATGACGATGCCCGACGCCGCCGCCAGATAACCCTGCGCGCTCGCCATCACATGCGTCGGGACGATACGCACGAGCAAGCCCATCGTTCCGAGCAAGGTCAATCCATAGGTCGCACCATGAAGGAGCTGAACGGTAGCCAGCACCGGCAACGACGGCGTCTGTGCCATCACCAGCCAGCGCAGCACGGCGCACATCCCGCCGATCATCATCAGCCAAGCGGGCGGTACGTTGAAACGCGACGACAGCGCGAAGACCGCAATTTCGGCCAGCACGCCGAGAGTCCACAACCCGGCAATGGTCGCGCCGCCGAGACCGGATGCCTGCCACGCAATCGAACCGAAACTGTAATACGCCGCGTGACTGCCCTGGATCAGCGCAGCCGCAACGACGACCGCGATGAATGCCGGCTGCCGAAGCAGATGTTTCGCGCCGGTCCGCGCCGCGAAGGCGACGTCGCGAACCTCCAGCGGCTGCAACACAAAGCCGGCCGCCGCACCGAAAATCGCCAGCCCGGCCATCACCCAGATCAGATTCGTTGCAGCGAGATGATCCGCCAGCAACCCGCAGCCCAGCGTCCCCGCCACGAAGGCAGCCGATCCCCAGAGCCGCAGCGGCCCGTAATTCAGGCCGTAGCGCGCGACGCCTTGCAACGCATAGGCATCGGTCAAAGGCAGGATCGGCGTCCATGCACAGGCCGTCAGCGCAAACAGGATCATGATAACGATGGGCGCTTGAAACAGGCCGACCACGGCAAAGCCGATTGCCGTCAGCAGCGCGGTGATGATCAACGCCTGTCGCAGCGATCCCCGCCGTTCCGCAAGGCCGGTGATGAACGGCAGGATCGTGAACCGGGTGAGCGCAGGCACCGCCACGATCAGACCGATCCAGGCAGGGCTGACGCCGACGGCCTGAAGCCAGACCGGGAAAAACGGCAAATGAACGCCCATCAAGGCGAACACGGCAGCGTAGAATAGTCCGAGGCGAATCGCGAATCGCCGCGACACAAACAAGGCATCCGTGGGGATTTTGGGGCCAGGCGCCATCAATTCAATTGCGATTCGGGGCGGATCATGTTGATCGTTAGGTGGGAGCGAATCCGTTGCGCTTGCTATTACCAGCACGCCACGGACCTACAGGAGAATTGCAAGGCAATCGGGATTTAGAGAACCGCATGGTGCAACTCGGACATTGGCATGGAAACACGACAATCCGAAACGGCTTTCGGACTTGTCGGCGTGTGCCGGTCAGCGCAACGAGGTGACCGTGGCCGACGAAGCGCATGCCCCGTCATCGTTCCCCGCCGACGCTGCCACGCCAAGCGAGGCAGACTACACCGCGATCCATGACGTCTTCATGGAAACCGCGCGGGGGCGCTGGTTCCTCGCGGAGTTCGCCAAGCGCAATCGCAATGCCGATACCAGCATGGTGCTCGACGCCGTCGCGCGGATCGAACAATCGCTTGCCGGGGCGAAGGATGCGCCCGCCGATCTGAGCGAAGTGTTCGCGGCGATCCGCCCTATCGTCGAAGAGGCCAAGCAACAGGCTATCGCCGCGCTGCAAGGGCAGCCATCGGCAACGCGGTTCGCCACCGCCTATCGCAGCGTTCGCGCCATTCGCGAAGTCGCCTGGATGCTTCGGGAATCCGGCTACGACAGTGGCGTCTGCGACGGGCTCGACGCCCAGGCCAACACCATCGACCGCAGCCTCGATCAACTCGCGGCCATAGCTCCGGGCGATACTGTCGAGGCGATCTTCACCGATTTGATCCGGCGCCTCGAAGACCTCCCCGGCGGTGAACTACCGTCGATGCCTGCTGCCCCGGCCCCGCCGCCCCAACAGCAAAGCCGACCTCCCGCTCCGCCGCCGCCCCAACCTGCACGTGATCACCACGAGATGCGGACGGTGAGCGAGGCTCCCGAACCGCAACAGCATCTGGTTCCGGATACAGCATCACCTACGGCGCTGGCCGACGAGCCCGATCTGACGGCCACGCCCTTCGTGGCTTCCGAGCCGGCGACGCGTATCGAAGTGATGTCCGCCCACGAGAGCGATGCGCCGCACATCGAACCCGCGACGGCGGCCTCAACCAAGGACGAAGCCGCCGTCGCGGCAGCCGACGAGGCGCACGATATCGCTGTGCTCGACATGATCGCGATGGAGATGGCGGCCGACGATCCCGACGTCGCCGATGATGCGCTGGATGACGGCGACGAACCCACTGAAGCCGATATCGATGTCATCGCCAATTCGGCAACGCTGGACGAGGCCTTCGATCTCCGCAGGGACAGCCCCGCCTCGCTCGGCGCGGCACTGATCGCCAACGGCACTATCCGGCCGCGCAGCCTCACCGGGGCGAATCGGTTCGCCGCCATTCAACGCCTGAGTCAGGCGGAAAAGGTCGCGCTGTTTTCGTAAAGCGGCGCGGACGACCGCGGCGTTCAGCCGATCAGCCGCGCGTACATATCGGCATCGACGTTACCGCCCGACAGCACGATCACCACGGTCTTGCCGTGCGCATCCAGCCGACCCGCTAACAAGGCGGCCAACGCCACCGCACCGCCCGGCTCGACTACCAGCTTCAATTCACGAAACGCCGCGCCAACCGCGACGCCGACCTCGTCATCGGATGCGACAACACCCTGCACGCCAAGCGCGCGATTGATCGCGAACGTGATCTCACCGGGGATCGGCGCCATCAGCGCGTCGCAGATGGTCTGGCTTTTGCCGTCATGCGCCTCGCGCCGACCCGCGCGCAATGACTTGGCGTGATCGTCGAAGCCGGCCGGCTCCGCCGTCATCACCGCCGCCTGCGGATAACGCGCCTTCACCGCGACCGCGATGCCGGCCACCAGCCCGCCGCCGGATGCTGGCGCGACGACGATATGCGGCGCAACGCGGAGCGCTTGCAAATCCTCGGCGATCTCGCGGCCGATGGTAC
>JAFKKL010000359.1 GCA_017305595.1 Hyphomicrobiales bacterium
CGCGCGCTGTTGCAGGACATCGCGCATCAGCGCGACAACCTGGTCGGCCAGGCCGAGCAGGTCCGCAGCGCCATTTCCGGCGTCCAGATCGATTTGCGCCACGACATTGCCTTGATCAGTGACGCCATCGCCTCGCGCGTCGACGAAGTTGCGAAGAGCATCACCGGTGCGCTCGAGGAACGCGGCGAACACATCACCCGCGCGCTGGGCAGCGCCGGCGACAACATGATCCTCGCGCTCGGCGAACGCGGCGGTGATTTGCTCGACCGTCTCGAAGAGGCCAGCGGCGAAACCACTCGCGCCGTACTCGACGCCAGCGAACGACTGACCGCCAGCCTGAACTTCAAGACCGGCCACGTCCACGACGAGTTCGTCGACCTGGCGAACCGCGTCCATGACATGCTGAACGATCGGCTCGACCGCATTACTTCGGAGTTCGAGCAGAAGTCCGCGGGTATCGTCGACAGTATCTCCGACCGCACCGAGCAGCTTCACGATTCGCTGCGCAACTCCGGCGACTCGCTGCTGCTTGAGCTTGAACTGCGCGGCGGCGACATCGCCACCAAGATCGACGAAGCTGGCCACCGGCTTGCGGATCGCATCCTCACCAGCGGCGACAAGGCGAGCGACGCGCTCGACTCCACCGTCAATTCACTGGTGACCAAGGTGGTGAGCCAAACCGAGAGCGCGCACGACACGCTCAGTCTCCAGATGAACACGTTCGACGAGTTGATCCGGCAGCAGGGTACCGAACTTGCCGAAAAATTCTCGCGCGACAGCAACACGCTCGGCGCGCTGATTACCCGGCATATCTCCGAGTTCGACCGCACGGTGAAGACCTACGGTGGCGAAGTCGTCGAGCGTCTCGGCCAGCGCACCAGCGACATCGCCGAGAGCCTGAAGACCTACGTCGATACGTTCGACACCCGCCTCACCTCGAACAGCGGCCAGATCACGGCGACGCTCGACCAGCGCCTGCAACAGTTCGAAGTGCAGCTCGGCACCCGCGTCACCGATCTCGACGGCGCGCTCGATACCAAGATTAAATCGTTCGACGAAACCGTCGATGGCCGGCTGAAGGCGCTCGAACAGAGCTTCGATACCCGCGCGAAGTCCGTGACCGACACCGTCGACTCGCGGCTCGGCGCGCTGTCGTCGTCGCTATCGGGCGGCACCAAGAAGGTGGTCGATACCATCGAGGCCAAGCTCACCAACCTCACCTCGTCGCTGACGGACGGTGCGGCCCAGACCATCGGCGCTATCGACACCAAGTTGACGCAGCTCACGGTCTCGTTGACCGATGGTGCAAACCAGACACTCGGCGAAATCGACAGCAGGTTGACGCGGCTAACGTCGACGCTGACCGGTGGTGCAACCCAGACGCTCGGCGAGATCGACAGCAAGCTGACGCTGTTGACGTCGTCGCTGACTGAAGGGGCCAACCAGACCCTTGGCGAGATCGATACCCGGTTGACGCGGTTGACCTCCTCGCTGACCGAGGGGGCAACACAGACCCTCGGCGAAATCGATACCAAGATGACGCGGCTCACGTCGTCGCTCAACGAAGGCGCAACGCAGGCGATCTACTCGATCGACTCCCGGCTGGCCCAGCTTTCATCGACCCTGAACGACGGCACCGCGCAGGCTCTTGCGGCGATCGATCAGCGCATGACCAATGTGACGGAGACCATCGATGGCCGCACCGGGCATCTCGCCGAAACCATTGCCGCGCGCTTCCAGGAAATCCACCAGGGTCTGGAGAACCGCGCCGGCTCGGTCGCCAGCGACATCGATACGCGCATCGCGCACTTCGAGGATCTGCTCGGCTCGCGCATCGAGGCGGTTGCCGGCCGCATCGAGACCAGCGGCCGTCAGGCCAGCGACACCTTGATGGCGCGTGCCGAAGAACTGTCGTCGAACATCAAGTCGCACGTCGACGATGCCGAGAACTCGCTGACCAATCTGATGCTCAGCACTAGCGAGACAATTCAGAGCAGCGCGCGGAGCACGCAGCAGTCGCTGCTGTCGGTCTCGTCGGACCTCACCACGCAACTCAAGCAGGCCTCCACCGAAGTCGAGCAACTGGTCGGCACTGTCGGCGCCACCGCAGCGAATGCCATCCGAGGCAGCGCCGAGGACGCGCATGCCTCGCTGCTATCGGTGTCGAGCGACGCGACGAGCCAGATCAAGTCGCTCACCGCCGATGTCGAGCGCACGCTGACCGCGGCCGGCGCCACCACCGCCAGCACCCTGCTGACCAGCGCACGCGAGGCACAGAGCACTCTCACCGGCGCATCGACCGACCTCGTCGAGCAGATGCAGTCGCTCTCGACCACGATCGAGCAGACCTTGTCGGGCGTCAGCGCCTCGACGGCAGCGGCGCTGCTCAGCGGCACCCGCGACGCGCACGCGACCTTGACGGCGGCTTCCGACGACATGGAGCGCAGCATCAAGGAAGCCGGCAGCAACGCGGCGGATGCTGTCGCGAACAGCGCACGGTCGGCGCAGATGACGTTGATGACCATCACCGATCAGGTCTCGGGTCAGGTCAAGGCGCTCTCGGCCGATCTCGAGCAGAGCCTGACGTCGGTCGGCACCGCCGCCGTCGGCTCCGTGCTCTCGGGCGCGCAGGAAGCGCAAGCAACGCTGGTGACCGCTTCCACCAGCGTGGCCGAACATGTCCGGTCGCTGTCCGCCGACGTCGAGCGCATGCTCTCGACCGTCGGTTCGGACACAGCGGCGCAGATCCTGCGCAGCGCGCAGGAGGCACAAGGCGCGCTCACCGGCGTGACCGCCGACACCACCGAACAGATGAAGGCGCTGTCGACGTCACTGGTCACGACCACGTCCGACACCGCAAGTCAGATCAGGACCCTGGCAGAAACCATCGAGCAGACGCTCACATCGACCACCGCCAATTCGGTCGAAGCGATCCAGAGCGGCGCCCTCGCCGCCCAGAATTCGCTGGTCGCGGCTGCGAACGAGGCCGGCCAGAAGGCCAAGGCGACGGCTGCGGAGATCGAGCAGTCGGTGATTGGCGCCAGCGACAGCTTCCAGGCGGTACTCAGCGGCAAGAGCGACGAGATCGTCGGCTACATGGCGCAGCAGACCGACCGGCTGTCGGAGACGCTGGACAGCAAGCGCGGATCGCTGGTCGAAACCATCGGCGGCAAGAGCAATCAGTTGATCGTGGACATCGAGCGCGTCACCTCCGAAGCGCTCAAGGCGATCGAAAGTCGCGGCTTGAACTTCTCGCAGTCGATCGCCACCAACGGCTCGACGGTCGCGCGCTCGATCACGGCGGCCGGCGAACTCGCCACCGGCGCGGTCAACAAGTCGCTGAAGGATCTCGAGCAGGCATCGCGTGCCAGCATCGAACAGTCACGTCAGGTCTCGATGGCGGCCGTCACGGAGATGCAGGAAACCAGCAAGGTCCTGCGCACCGACACTGTGGCGCTGTTCGAGCGGCTGCGCGAAGGCAACATCCTGTTGCAGGAAGTTTTGACCGGAGCCCACGACAACCTAAATTCGCTCGAACGCGCGATGGTGTCGCGTGTCGCCGAATTCGTCGCGGCGATCACCGATGTCAGCACCCGCAGCGGCAACGCCACGCAGAACCTCGAAGATCAACTGACGATGTTCCATGCCAAGACCTCGAAGGCCATCGAGGGTCTGTCCGGACTGTCCACTCAGTTCGAGGATCACGGCCGCGCGCTGGTCGAAGCGGTCACCGCGATGGAGCAAAGCAACCGCAACACCGATAGTTCGATCGCCGACCGCAAGGCCGCGCTCGATCAGTTGGTCGGCACCATCGATGCACGCACCCTCGATCTCGACCAGCGGCTATCGCGCTTCACGGCGCTGCTCGATGAATCGCTCGCCGCCGCCGAAGAGCGAGCGCGCGACATCGCCCGCGTGGTGGCGGACACCGCCGGCACCGGCTCGGCCACGATCACGCGGCAGTTCGAGGCGGTCCGCACCGCTGCCGAGGAACAGCGTCAGGCCACTGCCGACACGCTGCACGCGCTCTATGAAAAGAGCACGCAGGAAACCGAGACGATCTTCCGGCAGTCCGCCGACAAGTTCGCATCGATGGTGCAAGGCATGAAGCAGATGGCTTCGGAAATGCACCAGGAACTGGAGATGACGCGCGAGGAGCTTCGCCGCGGCGTGTTCGAATTGCCGCAAGAGGCTGCCGAAAACACCGCGCAGATGCGCAAGGTGATCGTCGACCAGATCGAAGCGCTGGCCGAATTGAATCGGATCGTCGCGCGCCATGGCCGTGGAGCCGACGTGGTCACTGCCGAGCGCGCCACGACGCATCGTCGCGAGGAATCGCAGATGGCCGCCGTGGGCGGAGGCTATGCCGAGGCCCCGGCCCGGCCTGCGCCGCGCCGCGAAACCAGCAGCGCCGCGACCTTGCCACCGCCGGACCTTGGAATGCCGATGTCGCAGCGAACCGAGGCGCCATCGGTCAGTCCGAGCGTCGCCGACGCCGGCGAAGATCGCGACGGGTGGTTGTCGGATTTGCTCAACCGGGCCGACACCATTGCCGATGAGCACGACGCCCCGCGATCGCGATC
>JAFKKL010000360.1 GCA_017305595.1 Hyphomicrobiales bacterium
CGCCGGCGTCGCCGCGCGTGCCGGCGACGCTGGAGGTGATGACGATTGCGCCGCCGTCGTTCATGTGCGGCGCCGCATGTTTCGCCGCGAGATAGGCGCCACGCACATGCACCGCTATCACGCTGTCGAACGCGTCGTCCGGATAGTCCGCGATCGGCGCCACCACGCCGAAATTGCCGGCGTTGGAGAACAGCACGTCGATTCTGCCGAAGCGCGCCAAAGCGGCATCGACATAGGCTTGCGTCTGTCCGGCATCGGCCACGTCGGCGCGGATAGTCGCAACGCGATCCGGCGGCAAGCCATTTGCCGCGCACGCCAGCGCATCGGCGTCGCGATCGACCAGCAGCACGCGCGCGCCGTGGTCGAGAAACAGCCGCGCTGTAGCGCAGCCGAGATTTCCCGCGCCACCGGTGACGATGCAGGTCTTGCCGTCGAGCTTCTTCACGCCAAGCCTCTCAGATCGGATAGTGGATCGGCCCATCCTGAATGGTGATCCAGCGCAGGTCGGTGAATTCGGCGATGCCGGCCTTGCCGCCGAAGCGGCCATAGCCCGACGCCTTGACACCGCCGAACGGCATCTGCGCCTCGTCGTGCACCGTCGGGCCGTTGACGTGGCAAATGCCGGATTCGATCCGTCGCGCCACCGCCAGCGCGCGGTTGACGTCGCGGCCGAACACCGCGGCCGACAGGCCGTATTCGGTATCGTTGGCGACGCGAACCGCTTCATCAACGCTGCCGACGCGCACCACCGTCACCACCGGGCCGAAGGATTCCTCGGCATAGATCCGCATCGAGCTGCGCACGCGGTCGAGCACCGTGGCCTGCACGATGGTGCCGTTGATCGCGCCGCCCGCTGTCATCACAGCCCCCTTGTCGACGGCGTCCTTCACCAGTTGGCCGATACGGTTCGCGGCCGTCGGATCGACCACGCAGCCGAGTGGCGTCTTGCCGGCGATCGGATCGCCCGCCTTCAGGCTCTTGGCCTTCTCGGTGAGTTTTGCGACGAAGGCATCGGCGATCTTGTCGTCGACCACGATGCGCTCGGTCGACATGCAGATCTGGCCCTGATTCATGTAGGCGCCAAACGCGGCGGCTGCGACGGCCGCATCGATGTCCGCATCGTCGAGCACGACGAACGGCGCCTTGCCGCCTAGTTCCATCAGCGCCGGCTTTAAATGATGTCCGGCGGATTCGGCGATGATGCGGCCGACGCGCGTCGACCCGGTGAAGTTGACGCGGCGCACGGCCGGTTGCGCGATCAACGTTTCGACGATCTCGGCGGCGGTCTCCGGCGCGTTGGAGACGGCGTTGAGCACGCCTTTCGGCAGCCCGGCTTCGTTGAGCGCCTCGACGATCAGGCGATGGGTACGCGGGCAGATTTCCGAGGTCTTCATCACCACGGTATTGCCGCAGGCGAGCGGCGTCGCCAGCGAGCGCACGCCGAGAATGACCGGCGCATTCCATGGCGCAATTGACAGCACCACGCCGGCGGGCTGACGCACCGCCATCGCCATCGAACCGGGCCGGTTCGATGGGATCACCTCGCCGGCGATCTGCGTGGTCAAAGCCGCCGCTTCGCGTAGCATGTCGGATGCGAGGCCGACATTGAACATCGCCCAGCCGGCGGTCGCGCCGATTTCCGCGCCCATGGCCGCGACGAAATCGTTCGCCTTCGCTTGCAGCACGTCGGCCGCCTTCGACAGGATGGCACGGCGCTCGCGCGGCGAGGTGATGGACCAGGAAGCGAAGGCCGCCGCGGCCGCATCGACGGCGGCAATCGCATCATCTGTGGTGGCCGCCGCGGCTGTGGTCGCAACCTCGCTGGAGATTGGATTGCGCCGCTCGAAGGTTCCTCCATTCGATGCGGCCCGCTCTTCGCCACCGATCATCAATCCCAATACGCTCATGGTCGTCTCCATTCCTTACACATTCGAACTTGTTCCGAGAAAAGCGCGTTGCACCGCCGGATCGTCGATCAGGCCGGCGGCGCTGCCTTCACCGACGATGCGACCGGCTTCCAGCAGATAGCCGCGATCGGCGATCGCGAGGCTGGCGCGCACGTTCTGCTCGACGATCAACAGGCTGACGCCGCTTTTGCGGACCTGCGCCAGCACCTCGAACAATTCGTGTACCAGGATCGGCGCGAGGCCGAGGCTCGGCTCGTCCAGCATCAACAGGCGTGGCGACGACATCAGCGCGCGGCCGATTGCCACCATCTGCTGTTCGCCGCCGGACATGGTGGCGACGGTCTGGCGTTGCCGTTCGCGCAGGCGCGGGAAGATGTCGAACACGCACGCGAGATTTTCCGTCGCGGTCTTGCGCGCGCGCTGCGCATAAGCACCGAGCCGTAGGTTCTCGATTACCGAGAGATCAGCGAAGATGCCGCGCCCTTCCGGCACCAGTGCGATGCCGGCTTCCAGCACCAGATGCGCAGGCGTTGCATTCAGCGAGCGGCCGTCGAGTTTGACCTCGCCGCCGGGCTCCGGCGTGACGAGGCCGGCGATGGCACGCAACAGCGACGACTTGCCCGCGCCGTTGGCGCCGAGAATGACGACGGTTTCGCCTTCCGTGACCGATAGCGCGACGTCGTGCAACGCCGCGTGCTTGCCGTAACGCACCGAGAGATTGCGCACCTCAAGCATGGCTGGCTCCGAGGTAGGCGTGGATCACTTGTGGATCGCGCAACACGTCGGCGGTGGCGCCGTCGGCGATCTTGCTGCCGGCGGTCATGACGATGCAGCGGCCGCACAGTGCACGCACAGCCTCCATCACATGCTCGACCAGCACGATGGTGATGCCGCTGTCGCGCAGCGAAGCGATGAGATCGATACCGACGCGCAGTTCGGTCGGGTTGAGGCCGGCGAGCCATTCGTCGAGCAGCAGCAGTTGCGGATCGGCGGCCAGCGCGCGCGCCAATTCCATCCGTTTCTGGTCGATGTAGGTGAGATTCTCGGCGCGTTCGTCGCCGCGTCCACCGAGCCCGACTTTCGCCAAGAGATCGCGGGCGGCGGTATCGGCCGCCGCGCCCCACAACGGCGCGCGGCGGAACGCAAGTGCGGTGACGATGTTCTCGGCGACGCTCAGTGACGGGAGGATGCGCACGAGTTGGAACGTGCGCGCGATGCCCTTGCGGGCGATACGGTGCGCGGGCCATCCCGATACCTTTTCGCCGTTGAGCCGGATATCGCCGTTGCTTGGCTTCAGGCTGCCGGAGATCATGTTGAGCACGGTGGTCTTGCCGGAGCCGTTCGGCCCGAGCAGGCCGACGACTTCGCCGCGCGCGACGGTAAACGATACGCCATTGACGGCGACGAGCCCGCCGAAGCGACGCGTTAGCCCGACGATATCGAGCAGCGCCGTCATGTGCGCGCTCCGCTGTCATCGGTGCTGCGGGCCCTGCGCCACATCCATTCGATGAACGACAGCACGCCCTTGGGCAGTGCGAACACGATCAGGATGAACAGCAGCCCGAGCAGGATCGAATAGTGGTTGGGGAAATTCGCCGACAGCCATTCGAACAGCAGGAACAGCGGCACGGCGCCGAGCAGCGGGCCCCAGAGCCGCGTCGCGCCGCCGAGCAGCGCCATGATCAGGGTGAGGAACGAGACCGTGGGATTGAAGACGATGGCGGGCTCGACGTAAGTCCAGCGCGGCGCCTGGATCGCGCCCACCAAGGTCATGATCGTTGCGCTGATGGCGAACAGCGCCAGCTTGGTACGCGCGATGTCGATGCCGACATGGGAAGCCACCACCTCGTCATCGCCGATGACTTTCAGCGCCAGCCCGATGCGCGAGCGGCCGATCCACCAGCGCAACAGCATGGTGATGACGCCGAGCGCCAGCAATTGCCAGTAGATATGTTCCGGCGTGATGCCGAGGAAGATATAGCGGCCCAAGGTGCCGGTGACGTTGATCTCGTAGAAGGTGACGAGCTGGCGGATCAACTCCGCAAGGCCGAAGGTGAAGATCACGAAATAGACGCCGGACAGCCGCAGCGTCGACAGGCCGACGACAAGCGCAACCGCAAGTCCGATGCCGGCGGCGATCAACAGCACCAGCGGATAGGGTAGCGTTTCGTTCAGAACCGCGACGCAATAGGCGCCGATGCCGACGAAGGCCACCGTTGCCAGCGAGACGTAGCCGGTCGGCCCCGAGAACAGCGCCCACGCGGTGGCAAGCGTGACGTAACCGGCGAGGCCCATCATCAGGCCGAGCCCGTAGGCGTCGAGAAAGAATGGCGCGGCGGCAAGCGCCGCGACCAGTGCGATCGATCCGGCGGCGGTGGCGATCCGTTTCATCGCCGCGCCTTTCCGAACAGGCCGGACGGCCGCCACAGCAGGATGCCGAGGAAGATCAGATAGACGGCGGCCAATGTCAGGCCGGGGCTGACGTAAGTGGCCACGAACGTCTCGACGAGGCCGAGGATCAGGCCAGCGCTGAGCGCGCCGAGCAGATTGCCGACGCCGCCCATGATGACGACGATCAGCGCCTTCATGGTGAAGACGACGCCGGTGGTGGCGGTGAAGGTCTGGTACATCGAGATGACGACGCCGCCGCACGCGGCGAGCGC
>JAFKKL010000018.1 GCA_017305595.1 Hyphomicrobiales bacterium
TCGGGCCAGCCGTCCGGCGAGGTTTTGGCGCTCGACGGCAAAACCCTGAAGACGCTCTGGGAGTTCAACACCGGCGGCGGTGTGAATGCGCCTCCGATGACATTCACGGTCGATGGAAAGCAGTATGTCGCAATTCTCGTCGGACTCGGCGGGGCTTGGGACAAATGGTTTATCGATTCGACACCTGAGCTGAAGAAAATACAGCCGGGATCGATGCTGTACGTCTTCTCGCTCTAGTATCTCGCTCGGAGGAGGGTCCGGCTGCGGCCGGACCCTGCTTCCCCTGGCACGACGGTCCAATGAAGATTTCCAAGATTTGTCTCGCCGCCATCATGACGGTGGCATGCATGGTTGCGACGCTGGTGCTCTTCGAAAATGCGGCGCTCAGCCAATCGGCGATGCCCACGAATCCAACCGATGCCGGCAAACGCGTGTTTCAACGCGGCAACTGTATGGGATGCCACAAGTGGCACGGTAACGGCGGTGGTGGATATGGCGGCGATGCCTTGTCGCTCCGCAAGACGCAGCTCACGCGCGAGCAGATCATCGAAACCGTCAGTTGCGGTCGGCCTGGAACCGGAATGCCGTTCTTCGTGCGTGGCTCATACGACAGTGTCCAGTGCTTCGATATGTTGCGCAAGGACGCGGGCGATCTGATGCCGCCGGAAGCTAACGTCTTTTTGAGGCCAAGCGAAATCGAAGCTGTGGCAGATTACGTCATCGCGCACATCAAGGGTAAAGGCGAGCCGACCTATGATGAGTGCATTGCATTCTTCTCCAAGGGTTCGCGCGTGTGCAATGTCTATAAGGCCGAGGACCATTCCGCCGGGGCCGAGCAGACCAAGAAGGCCGCGCAATGAAACGAATTCGTTCGTTCGCAACAATCTGTTTCTCGGCGTCGTTGGCGCTTCCTGCGGTTGCCGCGACCGCGATGGCCGGTGAGCCCAACGATCTTCGCGATGTGCGTGTCGGCATGGCGGTCAGCGAACTGCCGCAAGCGGGATATGTGAATTTTTCCTGCGCTTCCAAGCCGGATCAGAAACTTGCGGGATGGAATCACTGGAAAGAATGCGCCGCCGGTGACGACGGTATGCATGCCGTCCACTTTGAATACGATCGGGCAACCAGCCGCGAAGGCACCATGGTGGCAGGGCATCCCGCGATCCTGACCGTTCTGGTCGACGATTCGGGCCGTGTGGGCGGTCTCCAGATCCAGACCGATCCGAAGGCGCGGCTCTACAAGCACAAGAAAGCGTTTCTGCTCGGAATGCAGGCCAAGTCCCGTTATGGCGATGAGGGCTGGACGTGCAGCGAAGGGCAGTCGAATGCCAAGGAGGAGCCCGTTGGTGGTGTGTATCTCAACGAGCACTGCACCAAGACCGTCAACGGTCGGGATATCTCGGTGGACAGGAAGCTGTTTCGCCGCCCGGGTCAGGACGTCAAGAGCTTTGTGGATGAGACACGCATCCGCATCCTGAAGGCGAAAGGCTAGTGCACTGTAGATGCGGCCCGGTCATGGACGTGCTCCAGTGAAGTTCTAGCCGTGTCCGAAAATCGTAATCTCGCCGTGGGCAGATGTAACGCCAAGCTTTAGATCGGAAACGACTATCGTGACCGTCCCTCCTGAGGCGAGTGCGCGCATGTCGATCGCATCACCAGAAAGTCCGCGACTACTTGGTTGAACTCACGGCTCTTCGTTTCCGGATGGAAATGTCCGCCTTCCTTCAGCACGATATATTCAGCACTGGGAATCGTGGCCGCCAACTCGTCGCTCAGGAATCTGGGAACCAACAGGTCGTCATTCGTGGCCAGAACAAGGGTGCGGTGCAAGAGACCCCTGGCTTGATCGGACACGTTTGAATCCAGAACGGCGTTGATACGCTTGATTGTGATACCCACATCCACGGAATCCGGTGGCGTCCATAGGTCCTCGTTCTTTTCGAGATCAGATGGCCGATAGCGGAAGAAGAGACCCGCAGCGTGATAGCCCGCGAAATCGCCACGCTCCAGCAGCGATCGCCGGAATTCAAAAACGTGACGAAAATAACTTCCGGGTTTGCACCATGTCGACGACAAAATGAGCCTGTCGATACGAGTTGGCCAGCGGGCAGCCATCGTCTGTGCGATGACGCCGCCGGTCGAATGACCGACGATGGTTGCTTTTGCAATCCTCGCATGATCGAGGACCGCGATGACGTCTTCCGCCATCTGACCGATCGAGTAGTTGAACGGCATCTTGCTGCTGGATCCCGTTCCCCGATGATCAACCGTCAACACGCGGTTGCGAGGCGAGAAATGCTCTTGCTGCGATCTCCAGAACGATCCGATGCCACCGAAACCCGGCACAAAAACCAGAGGGTCCGAGCCCTCAGCGCTATCTTCGTAGTAGAGACTATGCCCTGAGCTGTTCGCGTATGGCATCGAGTTCTCTGTCGGTCACGCGACGTCGAAGCTCGGGGACCACCGGCGCGATATCTCGGCGCGATCCTCATAGGAAGCCTCGAAAATGCTTGCAGCAAGCGACGCACGGACATGAAGAACTTTTTGTTCGATGTTCCGGAAGCCGTGTTTGGCGCCGGCAGGGATCAATACGGATTGATTGGCGCGAACGATCATCTTTTCCTTCTCGAGCCATATCTCCGCGACGCCATCGATCACCTCCAGAATCTCCTCGACCGCATGGATGTGTGTCGGAGCACCGAGCCCGTGGTCGCAGAACTGATCAAATACGCAAAGCTGTTTGCTTCCAAGCAAGGCCGACATCCGCATTCGTGTCATTACGCCGTCGCGCCATTTCTCCAACGGCTGATCGTCATGTATCATGGGAGGCATTTTCCACCTGTTGATGAGATTGATCGTTTACAGCCCGCCTATCCCGCTCGACGCTGGCCCGTGATCCTTGAGATGCACTCTCGCAGACGGAAAGGACCGATCTTTCTACGTCATCACGGATCCAATTTCGTGCGGCTATGGATCGAAGTAATGAATCTCAAAAAGCATACAGCCATCGTTTGACTTGAACGGGCCGTGGTGGACGCCCGGCGGTCGAACGGCGTAGGTGTTCGGACCAAAGACCTCGCCACCGGCGCCCTGCTCGTCATTCCCGACGACGAGGTCGCCGGAAATGAGATAGACTTCTTCCCAGTATTCGTGAACAAACGCCTTGGTCGTATAGACACCAGGCGCGAAGCGAAGCAGTCGTGAGCGGCTCCCTGATTTGTTCGCTTCGTCCAGCGCGCCGGACAGTATCTTTTGCTGGATCCCGGCGGGATAGCCGGCTGGCGTCTCCCATCCGCTATTCATGTCGATGGCGTGGAATTCCGTGTGGTCTTTGTTGACGGACACTGGCTGCCTCCTGTTTCGGAGCGGTTGCTTAGGGGCGTCGGATCGATAACGGCGCAGTGGCGCTAATTGTCGGGTTCGGCGCCATCGACGTTGATTCGCGCCGCGGACAACGCCAGGCGTAGGCGCACGATTTCTTCGGAGGGAATCTTTGCGAGTGGCGGCCGAACATAGGCGTGCTTCAGTCGGCCTAGCAGAACGAGCGCTTCCTTCATGCGGTTATGCATGTCGACGAACGGTGGAGCGTAGAATGCCTGTTGAAGAGGAAAGAGGCGATCATTGATCTTGCGTGCCGCGAGAAGATCGCCGCGTTGGACGGCGCGGAACAGCGCAACCTGCAGATCGGCGACGACACTACCGGCGCCTGACAGCAGTCCCTTGGCACCCATGGTGAGCGACGACATCAGCCACGAGCTTTGAGTGGTCAGAAGGTTGACGGGACGAGAGAGACTTTGGAACGTGCGAATGTTGCGCTCGTGTGCGGCCGGTTCCGCCGTCCAGTCCTTGATCGCGCAGATGCTCGGGATTTGCTCGCACATCAGCAACAGAGTTTCGAACGGATAGCCGAATGTCGCGAGCGGGTACTGGAAGCAGATTATCGGCAGGTCGGATGCATCGGCTATCCGCTTGAAATGGGAGATTGGCATTTCCGGGCGAAGCTGGGCGCCCATGCCAAAGCATTGTGATGGAAAAACCAGCAGAGCCGATGCTCCGCTCTGCTGCGCCATTCGTGCGATGCGGGCAGCTTCCAGACTTCCGTCCGCGAATACGCCGCAGACAACGGGTATCTTGCCGCCGACTTCCTCCAGCGAGAAGTCCAGAATGCGGCGTTGCTCGTCGAACGTACAGGCATGAACCTCCGATGCGTGTCCGTTCACGGTTACGGCGGTGACGCCGTCGACGTCGATGCAGTGGCGCAAGTGCCGGCGCGATTCTACCTCGTCAATCTCGAGGTCCGCGGTCAGGGCGAGAAGTGTCGCGGGGATCACTCCCTCGGGAACGAAACGCGGTGATGCAGCCATGATCTCTCCCAGGACACGATGCTTGTCGTCGTCGAATTCGCCAGATTCAATGGTGGGATGCCGACGTATCGCCCGTGCTCAGCCGGCATTCTCCGGCTGGAGCACCAAGGTTGCCTGCGCGGCAAGGAGAGGGCCGTTGGCTTCGGTCTCCCGCTTGATGGCCTGCCATTCGGGATCGGTCTGGAAAGCTTTCCACGCGGCTTGTCGCGAGATGTCGTCGGCGAAGCGGGTGAGATAGTACAGTTTCGAGAGATCGGATGGATCCGAATAGACGCCGACGATATCGATGCCATGCCTTTTGAAGAAGCGCAGTGTGTGCGTCATGAAGCGATCCTTCATCGCAGCTGCGGCGCCGTCGGCGGCTTTGTATTCTTTCCATTCAAAGATCATCGATCGTGCTCTTCCGTTCTTGTTGCGGGTCTGAGGAAACGGTGGTGACGGCGGGATCTAGCTGGCGCGGGAAATGATGACGTCATCATTCCGTTGTGCGCGAAGTTTGGCCGGGACATCGGACAATGCAAAAGCCGCGACCTGCTCGGCCATGATCCTTAGTCCGGGCATCCAATCGGCGGACTGCCCTGCGCCGGACGGCTTGATATCCGTCTGGATTGCGACGCCATAGGGTGTTGGCCATCCGCGGAGCGCATGAACGATCGAGCGCATGGCGATGAGCGTTGTGCCGACGGCCTGCGCGCCGTTCGCGCAAACGATGCAGCCTGCAACCCGTCCCTCGAAGTATGGTCGCGCGTCGTTGCGCATCTCCTCGGTGTAGTCGAGGGCATTTTTAACGATACCGGAAATCGAACCGTGATAACCGGGCGAGGCGATGATGATGCCCGACGCCTTGCGGAGCGCCGCGATCATTCGGATAGCAACGGGGTGCGCGTCGGCAATACCCATCTCGAAATGCGGCAACATAAGATCAGGACCCGCGAAGGCGACGGTGTCGCAGCCGGCTTCCTCCACGATCGCCAACGCATCGCGCATGGCTCGTTCGGAGGTCGACCCTGGCCGCGTGGAGCCGCCGATGCCCACGATGAGTGGCCGATTTTTGGATGTACTCTGCGTTTTCACCTTTTCAGCCTCGACTTCTGGTCGGGCGGAATCATTTCAGCCCGAGACATGTTCTACTTTTTGGCCGACGCGGCTGCGCCGTTGTGCGGCAAGTCGATGCAGACTAGAGGGCTTGATAGGTCGTCGCTACGTAGGCAGAACTGAAACGTCGTATTAACAATGCTGATACCTGCAGTGCAGCAAAGGTGGGGAGGCGAATGGAAATCAAGCAAATCCGCTATTTCATGTGGGTCTATGAAGAGGGGTCGTTCAGTCAGGCCGCACAGAAGGCGCGCGTGGCGCAACCGGTCCTCAGCATGCAGATTCGGCGCCTTGAGGATGAGTTCGGCGTGCAGTTGTTTGAGCGTCATGCGCGCGGCATCAGGCCGACGGAATCTGGCCTGGCGCTATATCGGCGCGCGGTTTCCATCGTCAACAACGTGACGGCGGCCGAGAAAGAGCTTCGGCTGCAGAACAGCGGTGAATCTCTGGTCGGGCGCCTTCATGTCGGCCTCCCCGGAATCTTCAATCGTAGCCTCCTCAAGGATGTGTTGCTTCCGTTTACGGAGGCATATCCCGGCGTCGAAGTGACGGTTTCCGAAGCCTACACCGGAACGCTGGTGGACTGGGTACGCGACGGCGTGATCGATTTCGCGCTCGGAGCAAAGCCCTTGTCAGAAGGTAACCTGGTACAAAAGCATATCTACAGCGAGCGGATCATGTTGATGAGCGGCGCTCCGATTTTCGGACCGTCGTTCTCTCCCTGCGATCTCCGATCATCGGAGCAACTCAAGCTGATACTTCCCACCGAGAAATCCGGATTTGGTGGATTGGTGCGCGATTACATACAGCGCGGCATTATCAAGGTCGGGAAGGTTCTTGAGATCAATGGCGCCGCCGGCTCCATCGCCGTTGCACAGAATTCCGACTGGGCCGTGCTTGGATCGTTCATGGCGGTGATCGCCGATCTCGATAATCCGAACTGTTATGTCTATCCGGTTATAGCTCCCACGATCCCGTTCGACCTGTATGTCGTTTACGATCGACGGCGGCCATTGAGCGCGGCTGCGCGACGTTTCATCGATGCCATCACACGTGAACTGCGGAAGGTCGATGAAATATGGGCGAGATCGGCGGAGCCGATAGATTAGATCATCCCATGTGTCGATCGCCGGAAAGGCCGTGTGTTCTGTGATGGCCGCGACGCGTAAAAGAAACGTGTCGCATCACGATGAATCCATCTCTCCAGTGTGCAGATGCAGCATCACGTGCCTTGATAGCATCCATATGATATTGCCGCGTAGTCGAAGGGGACCGCCTGTGTAGATTGAGCTGATCGTTGTGACTACAAGCAACAGAAAGCGCGATCTATATGGTACCAACTGGTCAACTCATTGAAGTTAGCGGCGTCTCCACTGGTTTGCTGAGGCAAGGCAAGGGGCCCCCGGTTCTCTTCATTCATGGAGCAAACGGTGTCGGTCCGTGGTTACCGTTCTTTGAGAAGCTCTCGACGCACTACGATCTCTTGATTCCCGATCATCCCGGCTTTGGCCGTTCCGATGTTCCTGCCTGGATCAAGAGCGTTCCGGATCTGGCGTTCTTCTATCTCGATTTCATCGAGAAGCTGGGCCTGAAAGGAGTTCACATCATCGGAACGTCGATGGGGGGCTGGATCGCGTCTGAAATCGCCATCCGCGACTCCAGCCGTCTGGCTAGCTTGACGATGGTTGGCCCGGCGGGCGTGAAGGTCAAGAACGTGCCGGTCGGCGATATCTTCGTCTGGTCCGCCGAAGAGGCGACGCGCAACATCTTCCTCGATCAGGCGATTGCGGATCGGCTTCTCTCGGTGAAGCCGACGGACGAGCAGCTCGACGTCATGATGAAGAACCGCTTCGCGGTGACGAAGTACGGCTGGCAGCCGCGCATGCACAATCCCGATCTCGAGAAGTGGCTACATCGCATTAAAATCCCGACATTCGTTGGCTGGGGTCGCGAGGACAAGATTATTCCCGCCAGCTATGCGGAGCGCTGGAAGGAGCGAATCCCCCACGCGCAAGTCGAGATCTTCGAGAACTGCGGCCATCTGCCACATATCGAGGCATCTGATGCGCTATTCGCAAAGGTCAAGAAATTCATCGATGAGGCCGCAGTATGAAGTTCGTTCTTTTCCACCTGATGCCGTATCGGCATCTCGATTTCGTTGAGGCCAAGAAATATCGTTCTGCGTGGACGGTGCTGCCGAACAGTATGTACGACCCCGCCAAGGGGGCTGAGGAGTATGCGTCCTATATTGAGCAACTCGTCAGTGGTGAGCGTCTCGGGTTTGACGTCATCGGCGTCAATGAGCATCACCAGACCGCCTATGGCCTGATGCCTGCGCCGAATCTGATCGCGAGCGCGCTCATTCAGCGGACCAAGACCGTCAAGATCGGTGTCTTCGGCCGGGCCCTTCCGTTGGTGAACAATCCGCTGACGATCGCGGAGGAGTTCTCCATGCTCGACAATATGTCGAAGGGGCGCCTCGTTGTCGGCTTTGTGCGCGGTATCGGTGCTGAATATCACTCCTCGGGCATCAATCCCGCCTTCTCGCACGATCGATTCCATGAGGCTCATGATCTGATCGTCAAGGCGTGGACGCAGCCCGGACCGTTTGCGTTCGATGGCGAACACTTCTCGCTAAACTACGCCAATCTTTGGCCTCGTCCGGTGCAGTCGCCGCATCCGCGGATCTGGATACCCTCGCAGGGATCTTCGGAGACGATTCACTGGGCTGCCGCGCCGGAGCGAAAGTATCCGTTCGTCGTGACGTTCAGTACCGCCGAAGCCGTCGAGAAGTATCTCAAGAGCTACAGCGCCGAGGCACATAACTTCGGTTATGAGGCATCTTCCGATCAGCTTGGCTGGGCGGCGCCGATCTATGTCGCGGATACCGACGAGCGTGCGCGTGAGGAGGCCCGCGAGCCGCTTGAGCGTCTGTTCAACGATTATTTGCCGATGCCGTGGGAAATGCTGATCCCGCCGGGCTATACGTCGCTGGCTTCGACCAAGGCGCTTGCGAAGGTGAGAACCGGGCTCGGCGTCGAGCGGCAGACGCTCGAGCAACTGATAGAGAAGGGCACCGCGATTATCGGCAGTCCGAAGACGGTTCGCGAACGCATCGAGCGGATGCGGGAGAAGACAGGCCTTGGCAACATGGTGTGTCTGTTGCAGTTCGGCACGTTATCGGACGAGCTGACCCAGCGCAACATCGAGCGTTTTGCCACCGATGTCATGCCTCATCTTCAGGACAAGAAGCTGGCCACACGCGAGGCCGTGCCCTCGGCTTAAACGCCCAGCACTTCAATCGCACAAGACCGCCGGCCTATCGATCACGGCCGGCGGCACGTCAATGCACAAGCATTCGGCATCGTAACCCTGAGAGAACAAAAATCATCAGGGTTCGATCATCACATATTTGGGGGAGGGGTCATGGCAATCAATCATCTGGAATACACCGCGACAGAAAAGCGAAGCGTTCTGTTCTCGACGGTTCTCGGCTTCGGGCTCGACTTCTACAACATCCTGATTCTTGCGTTTCTCATGGGCGCGATTCAGAAATCGCTCGGAATCACGCTGACGGAAGCCGGTATCATCACCACTGTCACATTGATCGGGTCTGTGGCGGGCGGCATCATCTTTGGCTGGCTGGGAGACCGGATCGGCCGGAAAATGTCGTTGCTGCTGACGCTGCTTCTCTTTTCGATCGGTGCCATCGCATCGGCATTCGCGTGGGACTTCAACTCGCTGCTGGTCTTGCGGGCAATCACCGGCATCGGCCTTGGCGGCGAATGGGGCGCCGGCATCGTTCTCTTCAACGAAGTTTGGGACAAGAACAGGCGCGGCTTTGGAAGCTGCGTGGTACAAGCGGCGTCGTCGGGCGGTATTGCTGCTGCGGCCGTCGTGTCGGTGTGGGCGCTCAGCACCTTCGGGCCCGATTGGGGCTGGCGTGTCGCACTACTCACCGGCGGTTCGCCGTTGCTGTTGATGGTCTACGTTCGCTTTTGGATGCCGGAATCCAAGATCTGGTCCGAATATGAGCGGATGCGCACCGCGGGCGAGTTGCCTCAGGAAAAGGCGAAATCCACCAATCCGCTGATCGAAATCTTCAAGGGGGCGTCGCTCGTCTATACGATTCTCGGATTCGCCGTCGTCTCCGGCTACATGTTCGCTTTCTACTCGGTGTCGGTGTTCATCCCCGGCTACATGATCAAGCAGGGCGCCAGTCCGGCGATCGTCCGCGACGTGACATTGATCTTCGCCGGCGTTCTGGCGGCGGCATTCCTGATCTTCGGCTGGTACTCGGATCGCCTTGGGCGCAAGCTCAGCATCGTGTTGCCGATGCTGCTCAGCCTGGTTGGTTTCTACGGGATCTACATCTCGAAGGACGTGACATTCCCCGGCTCGCTGTGGGTATGGCCGCTGTTCGGCTGGTATCTGGTGTGGGGGCTTGGCCAAGTGACCGCCGGGATGTTCGGCGCGTGGTTCTCCGAGCTCTATCCGGTCGAACTGCGATCTACCGCGGTCTCGACGATCTACATGATCGGACGCGGCATCGGCAGTTTCGCGCCTTACGTCGTACCGATGGTGGCGGTGCAGACCGGCGGCAATCTTCTCAACGGCATGATGATCGGTGGGATAGCCGCGCTCGTCTGTGTGCTCGCGGCGTTATTGTTGCCGGAAACGGCGGGGCGCAACTTCGCGGTGATCGAAGCGAAAGCCCGGCAATAAGAAATCAAACATAAGTGGAAAGGTGTCTCGGATGAGCGATATCAAACGAGAGGTCGTGACAATCGGTGGCAAGAACGTCGTTCTCGCTCACAACGTCTCTCCGATCGAGAATGGGGGAGTGCTGGAAAACGCGGAGATATTCCGGATTCTGAATATCTTCGATCCGAAATTCACGCCGAGTAACATGGCCAAGGCGGATGGAACGCCCTTGCGTATCTATTCCGCCGATCGGGTGAAGATCGACCTGTCGAAGCGCAGTAAGGAAGATATGTCGTTCTGGCATCGGAATATCGATGCGCACGAAATCATTATTTGCGTGAAGGGCGCGCTGCGCTGGGAAACCGAAATGGGGACCCGGACGATGCGCGAGGGGGACATGCTCTTCATTCCCAAGGGAATCGCGCATCGCTCAATGCTTTGCGAGGAATCCAGCAGTGAAAACGTTCTTATCGAACTCAAGATCGCTGATGATCTGGCTTACGTCGCGGAAGGCTAGGAGAATTTCATGAAGATCGATCTCTCCGGGCTCTCCGTCAACTACGAGCTTGAGGTTCGCAAGCCCGGCGCGCCGTGGATCACTCTTGCGCACGCACTGTCGACCAACCTGACGGTCTGGAACGATACCGTCGCGGCGCTGGCGAACGACTACAGCATTCTGCGTTACGACTTGCGCGGCCATGGCGGAAGTGCTGCCACCGAGCCGCCCTACGATTTCCCGACCCTGATCGACGATGTCATGCGACTCTGGGATGCGCTTGAGATCAAGCGAAGCCACTGGGCCGGGCTGTCGATCGGCGGCATGATGGGATACGGAATCGCGGCATCGTCGCCGGAGCGATTGTTGTCACTGGTTGCATGCGATTCGCGGCCGGATGCGCCACCGGATTACGCGGCTTACTTCCAATCCCGCATCGACAAGACACGCGGGAAGGGCATGGCGGGCGTTGTCGATTCCACCATCGAGCGCTGGTTCACGCCCAGCTCGGTCGCGCAGAACATTCCGGCGATCGGAAAAGTGAGGCAGATGATCCTTTCGACCGACCCCGTCGGTCATGAAGGCTGCTGCAAGGCGCTTCAGACATTGGCCTACGGCTCGAAATTGCCTGAGATTCGGGCGCCGACGCTGGTGATTGGCGGGGCCGAGGACAAGGGCGCGCCACCGGATATCCTCGCTGCGGCTGCCAAACTCATTCCGGGCGCGAAGCACGTCGTGGTCCCGGAGGCTGGGCATATCGTCGCGATCGAGAATCCCGCGGTGTTCAATACGGAACTCCTTAAATTTTTGCGGAGCGTTCCAGCCTAGCGACGTGACGTCTGCAGTTATGCGAGGCCGTCAATCAGTCAAACATGGAGGAAGACCGAGTGCGGGTAGATGAAATGCTGAAGCTCGACGGCCAGGTCGCATTCGTGACCGGGGCGGCCCGTGGTCTCGGCTTTGCTTATGCCGAGGCGGTGGCGGAGCAAGGCGCCACCGTCGTGATGACGGATGTCGACGGCACTGCTCTCGACGCTGCTGCCGCAAGGCTCAAGGCAGGCGGATACAATGTCCACGCCGAGGTTCTCGACGTCTCGGATACCGACCGCGTCGCGGCGACGATCGATGGAGCGGCGAAAACATTCGGCCGCCTTGACATCGCGTTTGCGAATGCCGGCCTTTCCGCCGGGCCGGGTCCGCTTACCGAGCGGGGAGCCATGGCCAGTGTCGATCTGGCGCGATGGAATACGCTGCTTAATATAAATCTGACCAGCGTATTCGTGACCATTCGCGCCGCCGCGAACCATATGTGCAAGCGGCGAAGCGGACGTATCATCGTTACTTCTTCGGTCGCGGGTATTCGTGGCGAGCGGATGTGCGGATATGCCTATGCCGCGACCAAGGCGGCAGTGGCCAATCTCGTGCGCCAGTCGGCGATCGAACTGTCCCAGCACAATGTCAACATCAACGCCATCGCGCCCGGTCCCTTCCTCACCAACATCGGCGAGGGGCGACTGCATGATCCCGACGTTGCCCGTCAGTTCGTGGCCGACGTGCCGCTCGGCCGGCTTGCCCAGACTGACGAGATTAAGGGGCTCGCCCTGCTGTTGGCCTCTCCGGCGTCGAGCTACATCACCGGCACGGTCATTCCCATCGATGGCGGCGCCAGCGCGTTCTAAGGATTTCAGATATGACAAAGTCTATCGAGCAGAACGCCGGCCCTCTGGCCGGAAAAGTGGCGATTGTGACCGGCGCGGCTCAAGGTCTCGGTGCGACTTTCGCAATCGAACTGGCCAAAGCGGGCGCCCGCCTTGTGGTGGGCGACCTCGCGGATCCGACGGCAACCTGCGCCGCGATCAAGAATGCTGGCAGCGAGGCTCTTGGCGTTTCGCTGGACGTCACGGATCCAGCGTCGGTGGCAAATATGGTCAGCGATGCTTGCGCTCGGTTTGGCGGAGTGGACATTCTCATAAACAACGCCGCGATCTCCGGACAACTTCGGCTTCAGCCGCTGACCAGCATCAGCAGTGCTGAATGGGATCGTGTTCTCGGCGTGAATCTCCGCGGCCCGTTTGAATGCATCAAAGCGGTCGCGCCGGTCATGAAACAGCGCGGTTACGGCAAGATCATCAATCTCGCCTCCGGTACCGCGATCAAAGGGTCTCCCGGCATTGCGCATTACGTTGCGTCCAAGGGCGGCGTCATTGCATTGACGCGCGCCGCTGCGCGCGAACTCGGCGGTGATGGCATTCGCGTCAATGCGCTCGCGCCCGGCCTGACAATGAGCGAAGCGATGCTCGTCAATCCCAGTTGGACAGCCGAGATCGTCGCCAACAACATCGCGAGCCGTGCCCTGAAACGCGAGGCCGTTCCAGAGGATCTTGTCGGGACCATGCTGTTTCTGGCTTCGCCTGCCAGCGATTTTCTGACTGGACAGACGCTGTCAGTCGATGGCGGCTCGGTGATGAACTAGGGGGACGAACGATGAAAAAGTCGATTGCGCTATTGCAGATTGCCACACTCGCCGCTGTCACATGTTTTGCCAGTGCGACGGTCGCATCTGCCGAGGAAAAAGTTGTTGTCTATACGGTCATTCCTTTTCCGGAACTGAATCGGAAAATGAATGAGGAATTCACGCGCAGGACCGGAATCAAGGTCGAACTGCTGAACGTTCCAGCGGTAGGTACGCTGGCCGCGCGGATTCGCAGCGAGAAGGATAAGCCGCGCGCGGATGTGTTCGCGTCGGCGCCGGTAGATTTCCACGAGGGATTGGCCAAGGATGGTCTGCTGCTGCCATATAAATCGCCGGAATTGCCCCCCGATGCGGTGGCTAAGGGATACGCCGATCCAAACGGAAATTGGACCGGCTGGTTTGCATCGACCACCGCCATTTTCTGGAACAGCGATCGCTACAAGAAAGACGTTGGTGAGAACGTTCCGACGCCGAAGACCTGGGAAGATTTGCTGAAGCCGGAATTCAAGGGCAAGCTTGTCAGCGCCAATCCTCAGACATCGGCAATCGGTTTTGTTCAGCTCGCGACGCAGATATTCCGTCTCGGCGAAGAAAAGGGCTGGGACTACCTTATCAATTTCGCCAAGAACACCGCGCAGTTCACACCCTCCGCGCCCTTGACGGTCACATTGGTCGAGAAGGGAGAGGCGCCGGTCGGCGTCTATTGGCTCGGCGATATTCTGACGTCGAAGTTCAATCGTAATCAGCCGATCGAATATGTCGTTCCGCAGGATAATGCCGTGGTTGTGTGGGCGGGCTCGATCGTCAAGGGCGGCCCCAATCCGGAAGCCGCAAAGAAGTACATCGACTTTCTAACCTCCGAGTATGTTCAGGATAACGTTGCCAAGCTCGGCTTCTTTCATCCGCTCAATCCCAAGGTCGCCCCACCCAAGGGGGCCCCCTCTCTCTCCGACATGACTGTTGTCAAGTACGACATGGACTGGGCAACGCAGAACATGGATCGCCTACGCAAGAAGTGGGGCCAGGTTTCCGGTCATTGAGAATGGAAGTGCGTTGGCGGTGAGGAGCGTTGCTTCTCATCGCCCATAGCGTTCGACGAGAAATGGGAAAGCGGCGGAGATTCGATGGCGACGCAGGTGATCCGGGGGTCTGCAAATCCACGCGCAAAGAACGGCGCGGTCCGGATCGAGCGGAGCGTCACTCTTCTCTATCTGATCGTTCTGGCTCTGCTGGTGATGTTTGTGGTCTACCCGACCCTGACGGTTCTCCGCTATCCCGGACTGGAAGACTACGCCGATATGCTGGGCCGCGTTCGTTGGCAACGCGCGGCCCTCAACACAGTCGTCATCACCGTTCTATCTACACTGTCCTCAACGCTTGTGGGGTTTGCTTTCGCATTTGCCGCGACGCGGCGCGATATCCCGGGCGCGAAGATCTTCGGGCTTTTGAGCGTACTGCCGCTGTTCGCGCCGCCGTTCATGATCGCCTTTGCCTACATTCTAATGTTCGGACGTCAGGGGCTGATCAGCCGCCATGTCCTCGGTCTCGATTTGGATATTTTCGGCTGGCACGGCCTGTGGCTGGCGCAGACCATCGCCTTCTTTCCGCTCGCCAGCATGATCTTGAAAGGTGTCCTGGAGGGCATTCATCCGAGTGCGGAGCAGGCCGCGCTGACGTTGGGCGCAACGGAAGGAGCCGCGCTCCGCACGGTCACCCTTCCGTTGGTCATGCCAGGCTTGATCGGCTCCATGCTGGTGACGGCGATCACCATTCTTGCCGATTTCGGCAACGCCGTCGTCATCGCGGGCAACTATCCTGTTCTCGCCACCGAAGCCTGGTTCATGATGGAGGGCCTGGCGGACCTGAAAGGAGCCGCGGTGGTGGTCGGTTTGCTGCTGGTGCCGGCTGTGAGCTTGTTCCTTGTCAGTCGGAGTCTGCTCGGTCGCCGCAGCTATTCCACGGTGACCGGACGCGGCTCGACGATGGATCAGATCAAGACACCCGCTCTGCTCAAATGGTCTGTCATGGCCATCTGCAGCATTGTCAGCGGGTTTGTCGTGCTGCTGTATGCGGGCATCGTCTATGCGGGGCTTGCGAATACGTGGGGCACGGACTGGAGCCTCACGCTGCGGCACTGGCGGGAGGCGTTGACCTATTCCGATGCATTGTGGTCGAGCATCCTGATCGGATTGTTCGCCGGTGCATTGACTGCGATTCTCGGGCAGATTGCGGCGTTTCTCAAATCGCGACACTTGCCGTTTCGCCCGCTACTGGATTTTTTGTCCGTCCTTCCTGGAGCCTTGCCTGGTGTTTTCATCGGCGTCGGCTTCGTGCTGGCCTTCAACAATCCGCCTGTTGAACTGGCAGGCACGATCTGGATCGTGGTCCTCGCGCTCGGCTTCTGGCATCTGCCGCTCGCCTATCAGGCGACGTCTTCGGCGCTAGACCAGATTCATCGCAGCATCGAGGATGCGGCGCGCGATCTCGGCGCAAGTGAATTGCGTCTCGTGAGTGATATTTACGCTCCCCTGCTGGCCCGTAGTCTGATGGCATCGTTTCTTCAGTCTTTCGTCCGCTCCGTCAGCAATATCAGTGTTGTCGTCTTTCTGGTGGCGCCCGGCAACGTCATGGTCACTTTCGTCATTCTGCAGATGATCGGCGGGACCGATTGGAGCGGAGCCGCCGCGCTGACGACTTTCCTGCTGATCATCACCTTTCTCTGTATCGGTCTGGCTTCGCTTCTCGCCGGACGGGCGTCCACGCAATCCCGGGGATTCCAACCATGACCATTCATGCCGGCATGACTGCACCGATCGCTCCCGTCGCATCGGAAGCAACGGACGCGCCTGCTCACGTCCGAATCGTTGAGGTTTCCAAGCGTCTCGGCGATTTCGCGGCGGTCAGAAATATCTCGCTCGATATCAAACGGGGAGAGATGCTGACGCTGCTGGGACCCTCCGGATGCGGCAAAAGCACCACATTGCGATTGCTGGCCGGCTTCTATCAGCCAACCGAAGGCGAGATATTCCTCGGCGATACGCGCATCACCATGCTGCCGCCGAACCAGCGGCAGATGACGATGGTGTTTCAGGAGTACGCGCTGTTTCCGCATCTCCGAATTTCGGAGAATGTCGGTTACGGCCTGAAGCGGCGACGCCTGCCCAAAGCACAGGCCGAGGCCCGGATTGCGGAGATGCTCGAACTGGTCGGTCTCGCCACTTCCGGTGAGAAGTATCCGCATCAACTTTCAGGCGGTCAACAGCAGCGTGTGGCGCTGGCGCGCGCCCTCGCGGTCGATCCGGAAGTGCTGCTGCTGGATGAGCCGCTGTCGAACCTCGATGCGCGCCTGCGCGTGCGGTTGCGCGAGGAGATTGTTCGCCTGCAGAAGGTGCTGGGCAAAACCATGGTTTTCGTCACTCACGACCAGGAGGAAGCGCTCTCGATTTCCGACCGGATCGCGGTGATGAAAGAAGGCCGGATCGAACAGCTTGGGACGCCCGACGAGATCTACTTCAAGCCGCGTAGCCGGTATGTCGCGGAATTCGTCGGCACCGCGAATTTTCTCCCTGTCGATGTGCTGGATGCCGGAACCATTCGTCTCGGCTCAAAGAATCTGTCTTTCGCGGCGGGACGTGCGCCCGGTGCCGCGACACTGATGGCGCGGCCTCATGCGTTGAAACTGACCGAGGGCGGAAGCCCGGCGGCAATTCCCGAACTTCGCGGTGTGATCGAGCGCAAGGCCTTCCATGGCAGTACGACGCGCCTGTGGGCGAAGACGTCGTTTGGCGACGTCATCGTTGATGATCCGAACTCCCGGGGTTGGCCGATCGGAGCCCAGATTGGAATCGAGATAGATACGAACCAGCTCCATGTTCTCGGCGCGGACGATTGAATCCTTGTTGTCTTCTCCCGGTCGGGGCGGCGCGTCGATCACGACCGCTGCCATTCCGCCGACGTGGAATTTGAAAAATCATTGATCTCGACAACGAAGAAGGGCGCTGCCATGCCATTGTTTCCCAGTATCGTACAGAATGGGTTCGTCGTAGATGATCTCGACGCCGCCTTGCGGCATTGGATCGGCGATCTCGGAATCGGCCCCTTTTTTCTTGCTGATCACGTCGAGGTGGCCCGTTACGTGTGGCAGGGCGTGGAATCGAGCATTGATCTCACTCTTGCTTTCGCGTTCGCCGGCGATGTCCAGATTGAGTTGATCTATCAGCACGACGAAGCGCCATCCTCGTTCCGTCATCATCTTGCAACGAAGGGGCCGGGCTTCCATCATGTCTGTCATCGCACGATGGAGTTCGACAAGGTGTATCAAGCGGCGCTCGCGCGTGGTTTAAAGATCGATAGCGAGGGCGAGATACTCGGCGGCGCACGCTTCTGCTATTTCGATTCCGGAAAGATCGGCTTGCCGCTGATGGAGATCGTCAGCCTATCGGAACGCGGGATCGCGATGCATGCGCGTATTCATGAGGCCAGCGTTGATTGGAATGGCACCGATCCGGTACGATCACTGAAACTGAGTTCGGACTGATCCAAACGGCAAAGTATTCGTATCATGTCCATGCTTGCGACCTTTGTCGCAAATTCATGCTCCTTGAACATCGTCGAGGATTCGAGGGCAGCAATGGCTGAGCTTTAGATACCCACTTTCTTGGTCAAATTCTTGGTCAAAAAATTCTGTCGGGGGCGGCTTCCGTTGCCCCTCACTCAACCGGCGAACCTGTCTCCGCTCCTTCGTGAAGAACGCGATTTTCGGCAGGGAGATGGAACGAATTCTGGCGCTACGTCGTGCGATGTATCGGAAAATTCGATAATTAATTAGAGGAAAATATCGTTTGAACTAATCATTCAGTCTCCCCATCCTCGTGAGAGAAAGTCGAGGGAGAGATTTATGAGCGTCAGCAACTTCATCCAGCCGTCAGAACTTCGGGCTTTCGCTGGCAACTTCGCTACCGGCGTGGCTGTCGTGACGACCCGGGACGCAGGCGGTCGATGTTACGGGCTGACCATGAACGCCGTGACATCGTTGTCGCTGAATCCGCCGCTTCTTCTGATCTGCCTCGACAACGCATCCAGCACTCTTCGGGCTTTGGAAGAGAGCAATCATTTTTGTTTGCACTTTCTCGCCGCCGATCAGCAGCCGATCTCGAATCTCTTTTCCACCAAAGTCGACGACAAGTTTGCGTCGCTCACCTACTCAATAGGCGAATTCGGTAGCCCTGTTCTCTTCGGTGTCGTGGCGGCGGGCGAATGCCAAGTCGCCAGTAAGTATCCGGGCGGCGACCACACTATTGTTGTTGGCGCTGTCCGAGCGATGTCGGTCAGTGGCGGCGAACCCCTCCTCTATCATCGTGGGCAGTATGCGAGCCTCGTCGGGCATCGTAAGTCCGCCTGAGTTGGGCCGTCGCGGCAATTCGGCAGGTGCAACGATGATGCATGATGCGGCGATTTCCCAATCGCGCACGCACGACGTCTCGTCCATGCGGCGCGTTCAGACGTTGCTAATCATTTGCGTCTGCATCGTTCTTTCGATGTCGACGTGGTTCTCTACCGCGGCGGTCGTTCCGCAATTGCGCGTCGTCTGGCAGATCTCAGACAGCATGGCTTCCTGGCTTACGATTACCGTGCAACTCGGATTTGTCTTGGGTGCGCTGATGATGGCGATCACCGGACTCGCCGATCGTTATCCGCCGCCGGTTTTGATGGCAATCTCAGCGACCGGGGCAGCGTTCACGAATTTATGCCTATTGTGGGCTGGCGGAGCGGAGGGCGCGATCGGGCTTCGATTCCTGACGGGCATATTTATGGCAGGAATCTATCCGCCGTCGCTCAAACTGGTCGCAAGTTGGTATCTCAAGGGACGAGGTCTCGCGCTCGGCGTCACGATTGGTGCATTGACTCTCGGATCTGCATTGCCGCATCTGATTAATGCATCAACCGGGTTGCAATGGCAGTACATTATTGTTGCAACAAGCGTTGCGACGCTGCTTGGCGGTGTTGGTATCGCACTCCTGGTCCGAATGGGACCGTATCCATTTTCGTCGTCCAATTTTCGCATCGGCAGCTTGCGGTCAGCCTTGCTCAACCGCAAGTACGTGCTAATTACTGCCGGATACCTTGGTCACATGTGGGAGCTCTACGCAGCTTGGTCGTGGATGCTCATCCTGGTTCGAGCACGGATCGAGCAGCACGCCGAACGCCCACAACTGGCAGCGCTCATCACGTTTCTGATCATTGCGGCCGGTGCACCTGCCTGCATCATGGCAGGTTATCTTGCGGACAAGTTTGGCGCGATCCCAACGACGATCCTGTTCATGGCGATCTCGGGAACAGCGGCCGTCTTAGTTGGCTTTTCGTTCTACCTACCACTCTGGGGCTTCTTGATCGTTGCGCTGCTATGGGGCGCATCGGTCATCGGCGACTCGGCGCAATTCTCCGCGCTGGTGACGACCACGATCGATCGAAGCCTCATCGGAACAGCGCTGACAGTGCAACTCGGGTTAGGATTCATGCTGACGTCGGTCACGATCTGGCTGGTCCCATGGATCGCTGCGCGAGTTGGCTGGCAATGGGCACCGCTTTGTCTGGTGCCGGGACCGGCATTGGGGATCGCCGCCATGGTCGTGCTGCGACGTACGTGGGGCAGGGATCCTTTCCTGCGGCCCGCGCCATCGACGAATCCGTGAGCCCGCTTCAGTTTCCGAAATCAACGTGAGTGAGAAAATGAAAAAGCAAATCCGCCTCAATGCCTTCGACATGAATGCCGCCAGTCATCAATCGCCTGGCCTGTGGCGCCATCCGCGCGATCGGTCCACGAACTACGCGCGCCTGGACTACTGGACGGATCTGGCTCGTACTTTGGAACGGGGCAAGTTCGATGGCATTTTCCTTGCGGACGTGATGGGCATCTATGATGTGTATGGCGGCACGCCCGACGTCGCTCTGCGAGGTGGGGTGCAAGTTCCCGTCAACGATCCATCGTTGATCGTGCCCGCGATGGCCATGGTGACCGAGCATCTCGGTTTTGGCGTTACCTGCACGCTATCCTATGAGCCGCCGTATCCATTTGCGCGTCGCATGTCGACGCTGGATCACCTCACCAACGGCCGTATCGGTTGGAATATCGTCACCGGCTATCTCGACAGTGCGGCCAAGGGATCTGGCCTCAGCAAGCAGGCGTCGCACGATCTGCGTTACGCTGTCGCCGATGAATATATGGACGTCGTCTACAAGCTCTGGGAAGCGAGTTGGGATGACGATGCCGTCGTGGTGGACCGGGCGCGGGGAGTTTATACCGATCCCTCGAAGGTTCGTCGCATTCATCACCGCGGGGAGAACTACCAAGTCGATGCGGTTCACCTGACTGAGCCGTCGCCGCAGCGGACACCGGTTCTCTATCAGGCCGGCGCTTCGCCGAAAGGCATGAGCTTCGCAGCCAAGCATGCGGAATGCATATTTATCAATGGTCCGTCGAGCGTGGTGTTGTCGAAGACCGTGCGCAAGATCCGTGAGCAGATCGCCGCGCAAGGGCGTGAGCAGTCGAGCATTCTGATCTTCGCCGGCATGACCGTGATTGTCGGCCGTGACGACAAGGAGGCGGAGGAGCGATTGAACGATTACCGCAAATATATCGACCGGGACGGTGCGCTTGCACTGATGTCGGGCTGGACCGGCATCGACTTCTCTTCCTATGACAAGAACGATCGCGTTCAGCATATCCGCAACGACGCGATTCATTCCGCGGTAGATCGTTTCACCATCGCCGATCCGGACAGGGTTTGGACCATCGGTGAAGTCGCAGAGTTCGTCGGCATTGGCGGCGCCGGTCCGCTGATCGTCGGATCGCCGCAGCGCGTCGCGGACGAATTGGAAAAGTGGATGGAAGACACCGGCGTCGACGGATTCAACCTGATGTACACCGTGATGCCGGAATGCATGACGGATTTTGTCGATCTCGTCGTTCCGGAACTTCAGCAGCGTGGCGCCTACAAGGCGGATTACACGCCGGGAACGCTTCGCGAGAAGCTTCTCGGCGGTGGCGCGCGAACGTCGTTGCCTCATCCCAGCGCGGTCTTCCGCGCTAACGCGGTCGAACTCGCAGGCGCCAAGTAATCCCGCGACATTTCCGGTTTACCCGGGCGGCATCCATCCAACTCAACAGATTATAAAAGGGAACTTTGAAATGTTAATCGATCGGCGAAAATTCCTTGCAACAACGGGGGCGGCAGCGGGGCTCGCGGGGTTGCCGCGCATGGCGCGCGCGCAAGTCAAATCGAAGATCAAGCTGGGCATCATCAGCGATCTGTCCGGTCCGAATCGCGACAACAGCGCGCCGTCTTTGGCCTGCGCACAGCAGGCGATCGAGGATTTCGATGCGAAGAACCGGGGACTGGACGTCGAGGTGCTGGTTGCGGATCACCAGAACAAGCCGGACCTCGCATCGATTATCGCGCGCCGATGGTTTGACGTCGACGGCGTCGATTGTCTGGTCGACGTTTCGACATCGAACACAGCGCTTGCCGTCAACAGCATCGTCCGTGAGAAGAACAAGGTGATGATGGTGGTTGGCGCGGCCACTTCCGAATTGACTGGTCCGCAGTGCAGCCCCAACACAGTGCATTGGGCCTACGATACGGTCATGTATGCTAATTCGTCCGCCAAGGCGATGCTGAAGAAAGGCGGAACGAGCTGGTATTTCATTGCGGCCGACTACGCCTTTGGGCAGGCCATGCGGCGGGATGCCAGCACCGTCATTACGGAGAATGGTGGTAAGGTCGTGGGCTCGGTTGCCTATCCATTCCCGGGCACCAGTGATTTCTCGTCGTTCCTGCTGCAGGCGCAGGCCTCTGGCGCACAGGTTCTCGGCCTCTGTCAGTCGGGTGCAGATACGTTCAACTGCATCAAGCAGATGAAGGAGTTCGGCGTTGATCGTACGATGAAGCCGATCACTCTTTTGATGTACGCAAACGAAGTTCGCCGCATGGGACTCGAGGTGGCGCAAGGGCTATTGTTGACGGAAAGCTTCTACTGGGACCTCAATGACAGGACCCGTGCTTTCATGAAGCGCGTGCGCCCCAAGACGCCGGACAACTGGCCGACCTCGGCAAGCGCCGGCGTCTATTCAAACACGATGCACTACCTGAAGGCGGTGGTCGATATGGGCCCAGTGCAGGCGAAGGCTGACGGCGCCGCGACGGTTGTTCGCATGAAGGCGATGCCGACGGATGACGATGCTTATGGCAAGGGCAGGATCAGAGAGGATGGCCGCAAGATGCACTCGGCTTATCTGTTCGAGGTGAAGAAACCGTCGGAAAGCACGGGAGACTGGGATCTGCTGAAACTGGCTGGCGAAGTTCCGGCCGAAGAAGCGTTCCGTCCTCTCGACAAGGGCGGATGTCCCTTCGTCAAGGCGTGATACCAGAGCGCGGGACAGGTGCCGTCGGCCGATGAGGGGCGGCTGGCGCTACACGGTTAATCCGCGTCATTCCACGATTGCATCGACAGGCGCGCACCTGTCGATGCAATAATCGCGAGCCTGGAGAGGGAAAGAGGCATGACATTCGATAAGCTCATGATCGGTGGCCGCTGGCGCCCGGCGACTGAGGGGCAAACGATTCCGGTGTTCGCCCCGTCCACCGGACAGCAGATATCATCGATCCCCCGAGGCGGAGAGGCAGATGTCGGAGCTGCGGTGAAGGCCGCACGCGAAGCCTTCGAAGGGGCGTGGGGCGCCATGCCTGCATTCGAGCGGGGGCGTTTGCTGAGCCGTTTTGCTGCGCGCATTCTCGATCACGCGGAAGAGCTGGCGCTACTCGAAGCGAGCGATACCGGCAAGCCGATGACGCTGGCTCGCAATGATATCAAGGCCTGCGCCCGCTATTTCGAATTCTATGGAGGCGCTGCCGATAAGATCCACGGCGAAACCATTCCATATCTGAGTGGCTATCAAGTGATAGTGATGCGTGAGGCGCGCGGCGTGACCGGGCATATCATTCCCTGGAATTATCCGGCGCAAATGTTCGGCCGCACGTTGGCGCCGGCACTCGCAGCAGGCAATGCGACGGTATTAAAGCCGGCGGAGGAGGCTTGCCTATCGAGCTTCCGCCTTGTTGATATCGCCATGGACGTCGGATTCCCCGAAGGTGCCATCAATCTGGTATCCGGACTTGGCAGCGAAGCCGGTGCGGCATTGACCGCACATCCAGGCCTTGACCTGATTTCGTTCACCGGGTCGCCGGCGGTCGGCACGCTGGTGCAGCAGGCGGCTGCGATGAATCATGTGCCCTGCGTACTCGAACTGGGCGGCAAGTCACCGCAGATCGTTTTCGATGATGCCGATGTTGAATCCGCAAGTAAGGCCATCACCGCCGGCATTATCCAGAATGCCGGGCAGACCTGTTCGGCCGGAAGTCGCGTATTGATTCATCAGAAGGTTTACGACCAGGTTCTGGCGGCTCTGGCCGATCGATTTTCACGCGTCGTGGCGGGCCCGCACGAACTCGATCTCGATTGCGGGCCGGTGATTTCCGCCAAGCAACAGGGGCGGGTCGAGAACTATCTTCGTGAAGGCGAGCGCGATGGCGTCACCGTCGCCGCACAGGGGCAATTGCACCCCCGCACGCAGGATGGCGGATACTTTGTAACGCCGACGCTGTTCAGCAACGTCGCATCGACGCATCTGCTGGCGCAAGAAGAAATCTTCGGTCCGGTCTTGGTCGCACTGCCGTTCAGCGACGAGGCCGACGCAATCAGGATCGCTAACGACACGCCATACGGCTTAATGGCGGGAATATGGACTCGCGATGGAGGGCGCCAGCTTCGTCTTGCCAAGGCAGTTCGGGCTGGTCAGATCTATGTTAACGGTTTCGGCGCAGGCGGAGGCATTGAGTTGCCATTTGGCGGGTTCAAGCGCAGCGGTCACGGTCGTGAGAAGGGGTTCGAGGCACTGCGTGAATTCACCGTGGCGAAAACCGTGATCCTCAACCACGGCTAGGTTGATCGCAGTTGCACGCATCGTTTTATGGCGCTTTCTGGCTTGGTTCGGCTGGCAGTATGTCCTGTGATAGACCTCGTTATGCGGGCGATGTTCGCTGACGTGACTCTGCGACCCGGCGAGGGGGGTGGATTTGAATCTCAGGCAACTTGAGACATTCGTGGCCATTGTTCGTTGCGGTAGTTTTAACAAGGCCGCCGACCTTCTCAACTCCACGCAATCCACCGTATCGGCGCGAATTCAGGAGCTTGAGCAGGCGCTGGGCGTCATGCTTTTCGATCGTGCGACGCGGCGTCCGCTGCTGACCGCCAAAGGCCGCGAACTGATCGCTTATGCCGAACGCGCGATTGATCTTATGTCGGACATTCGGCTCAATGTCGGAGATAGCAAAGAATATTCCGGAGTCGTGCGGATAGGGGTTCCAGAGATCGTGGCGGTCACCTGGCTTCCTGATTTCGTCGCGACGGTCCGGGCCCATTATCCGAAGCTGGTGTTGCAACTTGAGGTCGCGCTCAATCCGCATCTGATATCAACTCTCAGAAATGGCGGTTTCGATATTGCAATTATCGCTGGCTCCGAGGCCGAACCGTCATTGGAGCGACGAGATCTTGGCGTAGTACGTTTTGCATGGATGGCGAGCGGCAACCTGAAGCTGCCGCGCAAAGTCTGGGCGCCGAAGGATCTGGCAGAGTTGCCTATGATCCATCAAGGTTCGGATTCCGCGACGCGTCAATTGATGCGTGGCTGGCTTGGCGGACAGTTCGATCACGAGCCACATTCAATCTGCAACAGCATGGGCGCGATCGCGTCGCTCGCCGCCGCGGGCGTGGGCATCGGCTTTCTTCCGCTGGACTATCACGTCGACCGGATCGCCTCGGGACAGCTTCAGGTGTTGCAGACTGATCCGGTCGCACCGTGTCTTCCATTCTCGATCGCGTATCCGTCGCGGCAAAATGCATCGATCGCGCAAAGGCTGGCAGATTTGGCCGTTCAGAGCAGCAGCTTCGAGTTTTCTCCCCCATGAGGTGCTGAATTCGATCGATATCCGGTCGGTAGTGCAGTTTTGTCGAGGGCGGCGCGCTGTCTCCGCTTGGTTAGGAGCGGGATTGCTCGACGCAGGGACGAATGTCCTTTGGTCCGAATTCACTGTCTATAGAGAGGCTAACAAATTCGCAGGTATGGCACCAAGTTCGATCCCGATGAGCCGGGTGGTGGTCATGGTAGGGGTCAAACTAGCTGCCCCACTCAATCAGCGAACATGTCTCCGCTCCTCTGTCAGGAACGGGAATTTTCGGCGCAGAGACGGAGCTGCCTTTGGCGCGAATTTGTCGGCCAGATGCGCTACCAGAGACAGGATGGGATACAAAAAGCCTGCAATTTGCGGGCAAAATTCGCGAGTGTGGCACCAAGTTCTATTCCTATGAACTGGGTGGTGGGCGCGACAGGGATCGAACCTGTGACCCCTACCATGTCAAGGTAGTGCTCTCCCGCTGAGCTACGCGCCCGCTTGAGTCCGTTCGGTAATCTCGACCGGCGGCTCCAGCTTCGTGTTCCGGCGGCCTTGCGACGCATCCGAAACAAATTCCGGCGTGTTTGGGCACGCCGGTTGGGTCGGCATCCCTATATCGGCTCCCCCGCGGCGGTGCAAGCCAAGATGTCCGAAAGTTGGCTTTCGAGACTGTCGGAAAACGGGTTTGAATGCGCCGCGCCGTCGGATAGGGCGACACGGGGAATGGGCGGCGAGGGGGCTGATCGGAGATGGGGCTTGTTGAATTCCTGGGGCTGGCGGCATTCGCCGTCATCGGCGGCGGCGCCATCGTGTTCCAGGCCGCGGTCAACGCGGATCTGCGCGCGGCGCTGAATTCGGCGTCGTGGGCGGCGCTGGTCAGCTACACCGGCGGGGCGCTGGCGATGGTGGCTTTCGTCGTCCTCAGCCGGTCGTCGTGGCCGGCCGCCGCCGATCTCGCCAAGACATCATGGCTGTCGTGGACCGGCGGCCTGTTCGGCGCGGTCTACGTGGTGGCGGCGATTTTGCTGTTGCCGAAGCTCGGCGCGACGACACTGCTGGCGCTGTTCGTCGCCGGGCAGATGGTGATGTCGGTGATGCTCGACCACTACGGCATTCTTGGCGTGCCGCAGCACGCCGTCGATCTGCCGCGCCTGATTGGTTGCGGGTTGCTGGTGCTCGCGGTGGTGCTGATCCGGATCTGACGGATCAGGCGGCCAGCAGCTTGGTCACTTCGCTGACCAGCTCGCGCAGGTGCACCGGCTTGGCCAGCACCTTGGCGTTCTTCGGCGCCGCCGAATCCGAATTCAGCGCCACGGCTGCGAAGCCGGTGATGAACATGATCTTGATGTCCGGATCGAGTTCCGACGCGCGCCGCGCCAATTCGATGCCGTCCATTTCCGGCATCACGATATCGGTCAGCAGCATTTCGAAAGGCTCCTCGCGCAGCCTCTGATAGGCGGAGAGGCCGTTGTCATACGAGGATACCTGATAGCCGGCGTTTTCCAGCGCCTTGACCAGGAACCTGCGCATATCGTTGTCGTCTTCGGCGAGAAGGATCTTGTGCATGGCGGTTGATTATCGAATCCGGTGAGAGAAACCTAGGCGTTCAGTTAGCCAGAGGTTTGGTAAATTTCGGGTGAAGGTTAAGGACGCAAGCCACAATCCCATACCCTTTTCCAAGGGGGACGATTGGGTCGCTGCAACCGGGGAACGTTGAACCCGTCGACTGGACCTATTCCAGACGAAATGCCGGAAACGCCGTTTTTTCACTTGGCAGGCTGATGGCAAATCCTGACAATGACGGTCGGGCCAGCCTTGATGCCCGGCCGTTCGCCGCGCTCATTTTCAGGACAGCATGCGCCAATGACCCAGTTTGCCGGCGAACTGTCGCCTCCGTTCACCATCGTCGAGCCGGCGGTCTGGCGCGCGCCGATCATTTTCAACTCGCCGCATTCCGGCTCGGTCTATCCGCAGGCGTTTCTGGCGGCGTCGCGGGTCGATGTCGCAGCCTTGCGTCGCTCCGAGGATTCGTTCGTCGACGAGTTGATCGCGGGACTCAGCGCGCAGGGTTTTCCGGTGGTCAGCGTTCACTTCCCGCGCTCCTATGTCGACGTCAATCGCGAGCCTTACGAACTGGACCCGCGGATGTTCAGCGGGCGGCTGCCCAGTTTCGCCAACACCCGTTCGATGCGGGTGGCAGGTGGCCTCGGCACCATTCCGCGCGTGGTCGGTGATGGCCAGGAAATCTATCGCGAGCGTCTCGATGTCGATGATGCGCTTGGCCGCATCGAGGCGCTGTACAAGCCCTATCATCGGGCGCTGCGCCGCCTGATCTCCAAGGCGCATCTCGCCTTCGGCGCGGCGATCCTAGTGGACTGCCATTCGATGCCCTCGGTCGGCGTCTCCCGCGAGGAGCCGCCGCGCCCGGATGTGGTGATCGGCGACCGTTACGGCACCAGTTGCGCGGCGGTGCTGCGCGATCGCGTCGAGCAGACCTTCGCGGCGTTGGGCTATTCGGTGGGGTGCAACAAGCCTTACGCCGGTGGCTTCATCACCGAGCACTACGGCAATCCGGCCAGCGGATTGCACGCCGTTCAGATCGAGTTAAACCGCGCAATCTATATGGATGAGCGCCGTCGCGAGCGTCGGCCGCGGTTTGCCGCAGTCGCCGAGGATTTCTGCCGGCTCGCCGAAGCTCTGACTGCGTTGCCGTACGGTGATCTCGGGCCATTCGCCGCCGCCGCCGAATAGTCGGCAGGTGCGGAGAATGTCGGTGCATTCCGCTTGAGGGATCGCGAAGCAGGAATGCGGGCAAAGAAAAAGGGCCGCTCGCAAAGGCAAGCGGCCCAAGTCTAGGGAGGAAACGCCCAAGGAGGGCAGCGATAACGCAAGGCGTTACCGCACCGCATCAATATGCGGCCGCAGCGCACAAAACGCAAGGTTTTTTCGTCGTTTTTGCATGCGGATTTTGCATATCTGTTCCTGTGAACCATGCATTCCAATTTTTAGATTTATCATTAAAAACAATGACTTGATGATATGTGGCGAAACTGTGGAGCCGTCATATAGTGAATAATGATTCAATCTTACAGCCAAGAGCCTCGTTTTGCCGCCGGAGCGGGTATCGTCCGGACATCGTCAAACGACTCGATTCACCTCGGAGGAAGCCGGCGCTCAAGTGAATGCGGTCGTGTCTGCGGCGGGCGTACCGGAGTACAGATGAGTAGCGGCCTTCGTGGGCGCGCGGGCATGCTTTGCACTTCTCGAAGCGAAAATTCGGACTGCTTCATCCATGCAGGGCGATCATGGGTAGGCGGTCTCAGGCCGGGCTATCTTGGGCCGGGTCGTCGCCACTGGATGTCTCGCCAGCCGAGATGGGCGGTCGATAGAACGAACTGACCGACGCATCGCCGTCATGGCGGATTGGTTTTCTTGATCCAAACCGTTAATCACTTCGGATTCGCGTAATCGAAGGAGACGCCTTGTGACGGTCGTTGATTTTACCGCTTTCATTGACCGCCTGGCGACCGCCTCCGGCGAAACCATCCTGCCGTTTTTCCGTACCTCGCTCGGTATCGAGGACAAAAAATCCAAGCAAGGCTTTGATCCCGTCACCGAGGCCGATCGTGGCGCCGAGGCGGTGATGCGACGGATGATCCAGGCAAGCTTCCCCCAGCACGGCATCGTCGGCGAGGAATTCGGCAACGAGCGCGAGGATGCCGATTACGTCTGGGTGCTCGATCCCATCGACGGCACCAAATCCTTCATCTCCGGCTTTCCGATCTGGGGCACGTTGATCGCGCTGATGCATCGTGGCGCGCCGGTCTACGGCATGATGCACCAGCCATACATCGGCGAGCGGTTTACCGGCGACAACCGCTCGGCCACCTATCGCGGCGACGGTGGCCAGCGCACGCTGTCGGTACGGCGTTGCGAGAGCCTTGGCGACGCCACGTTGTTCACCACCAGTCCGCTGTTGATGAACGAGTCAGACCGCGCAGCCTTCACCCGGGTGCAGGATGAAGTGCGGCTCGCGCGCTTCGGCGGCGATTGCTATTCCTACTGCATGCTGGCGGCTGGCCACGTCGATCTGGTGATCGAGACGGAGTTGAAGCCTTACGACATTGCCGCGCTGATTCCGATCATCACCGGCGCGGGCGGTATCGTCACCACCTGGGAAGGCAAGCCGGCGCAGCAGGGCGGCCGCATTATCGCCGCCGGCGACCCGCGCGTGCACGAGGAAGCCTTGAAGGTACTGGCCGGCTGATTAAGGCGCGATGTCTTTAGCCTGATCCGTCATGCCCGGCTTTATGCCGGGCATCCACGATCTGAGAGGCCACGCAAGTTCAAAGACGCGGATGGCCGGGACATAGGCGAGCGAAGCGACGCCGTTCTTCGAACGGCTATAGGCGAGCGAAGCGACGCCGTTCTTCGAACGGCTATGTCCGGCCATGACGACGATGTTGATTCAATCTCTTCATTCCGCTCCTCGCAATGAAGAGAGGTAGACCGTGATGCGTCCGTTCAGCTACTTCTTCGTAATCTTGTAGATCGCGTTCTCGATATCGGACGTCATGTAGATCGTCCCATTCGCGCCGACGGCCACGCCGGTCGGCAGGTTGGTCGGCGGCAGTCCCGGCGCGGCTTCGAGGCCGATCGGCAGGTTGCCCGCGATCTCCGTCAGCTTGCCGTCCTTCGGATCGATGGCGACAATGCGCTTCGCGCCGACTTCCGCGACGATCAGCGTGCCATCGCTCGCAACCGCAAGGCCCTCCGGCATCTTCAGATCTTTCGCCACCACGGTCTTCTCGCCGTTCGACAGCTTCACCCGCAGCACCTGTCCGGTGAAGGCTTCGGTGAGATAGGCGGTGTCGGCGTCGGTCACCACGAGTCCCACCGGGCCCTTGAGATCGGCGGCGATCACCTTGCGGTCCTTGCCGTGCTCGCCGGACAGCCGTACCAGCGAGCCGGTGCCGAGTTCGTTGACCAAAAGGCTGCCGTCATCGAGCCGCACCGCGTCGTAAGGCGCCTTCAAGCCATGGATCATCTCCAGTGTCTTGCCGGACTTGCGGTCGATCACCTGCACGGTGCCGGTGAACCAGCTCGACAGCACGACATGATCGCCTTTCGCCGTGGCGCTCATGGGATATTCCAGCGTGGTGCCGGCGGCGTGCATGCGGGCGTGTTCGGTGACTTCGCCGGACGCGCCATCGACGCTGCGATAGGCGAAGACGTCGGCGACGTGCAGCGTGTCCTTGCCGCCCTCCGATATCACCGCGAGCCCGCCGGGATCGGCCAGCTTGCCGATGATGACTTGCTTGATTGAACCGGTCGCGGGATCGACCTCTTGAATGCCGTTGTCGGCCATGTTGGAGACGAAGATGTGATCGTTCTTGTCGATGGCGAGGTTGTCGAGCGAGGGCTTCAGCGTTGTCACCGTGGTCTTGGCGCCGGACTTCGGATCGACGCGCACCAGTTCGCCGGTCGCGGTGTCGACCACCCAGAGTTGACCCTTGGAATCGAAGTTGACCGCGGCCGGCACCTTGAAGCCGTCCGCGACCACGGAGAGTTCAGCCTTGTCGACATCGACCTTCACCACCTGGCCCTTGAACCATAGCGGCCCGTAGAGATGATCGTCGGCGCCGAACTCGAAGCCGTTCAAGCCGCCCATCTTCTCCATGATCTTGCGCGGCGGCTTCTCGCCGGTGGCATCAATCTCGTACAGCGCATCGCCGAGGAAGACTTGCGTGGCGTAGAGCCGGCCGTCCTTGCGATAGGCCAGTGAATTGATGCCGGGCAGGCCGGAGGCAAGTTTCCTGATCGGCCCGTCGCCTTTGCGCGCGTAGATGTCGCCAGTGAGGAAGGCCGTCCACGCCATCGTACCATCGGGCGCGAAGGCGATATCGTCGGCCATGCCTTGCGGGATCGGCACCGCCACCTTCGCGGTGCCGGCGGCGCGATCGACTTCGTAGAGCGCGGCACCGGCAACGCTGCCGGCGAACAGCCGGCCGGAAGAATCGATGCCGAGGCCGTGGACGCCATGGAACGCGGAGCCGGGCACCAGTTTCGTCACCTCGTAGCCATCGGCGCGGGCCGGTATGGCGGTAAGCGACACGGCAAGCGCGAAAGCCGCGGACGACAACAACGCGGCCGTCAAAGACATCCGTTTCATCGAAGCCTCCCTGTATGATCGTTTGGGCGATCATCTTGACGTGCTCTGATTACTTGGCAAGCGCCGTCGCGTCGCAGGAAAGTTGAATCAAATACCGTCGCCGCGCAGATGCGCCACCAGTTGTTGCGCCGGGCGCGGCAGTGCTTTCAGGTTGCGCACGCAGATCGCAAGCCGTCGCGTCGCCCACGCATCGCGAATCCGCACCGGTTTGATCGCCATCACGCGCGCGCAGCGTTTCGCGGCGGCTTCCGGAATTACGGCGATGCCGACGCCGGCGGCGACCAGGCGGCACACCGCATCGAAGTCGCGCAACCTTGCGCGAAATCGCAAGCGCGCGCCGAGCCGCGCCGCCTGCGTCGCGAGATGAGTCTGCAATGCGCTCGTGGTGGAGAGCCCGACGAAATCGCGCGTTGTCACCGCGCCGAAATCGACGACGCGGCGATGGGCGAGATCGTTCTGCATGGAGACGACAAGCACCAGCCGGTCGTCGCGAAACGGAAAGCGTTCGATGCCTGATGGTAGTGCCTGCTCCACCGCGATCCCGATATCGGCGCGGCCCGCCGCGATGGCTTCGGCGATGCCGATGCTTTCCAGTTCCTCCGCATCGATATTCACTTGCGGATGATCGCGCAAAAACGTCGCCAGCGCGTGCGGCAGGTGTTCCGACAGGCTCGATGTATTCGCCAGCACATGGATGCTGGTCTTGATCCCGCGCGCGTAGCCGGCGAGATCGCCGCGCAGGTTATCGGCGGCTGCCAGCACCACGCGGGCATGATCGAGCAGGCTTTCGCCGGCGTCGGTGAGCGTAACGCCATGGCGGCCGCGCCGCAGCAGCGTAACGTCGAGCGCAGCTTCCAGCATTTTGATGCGCTCGCTGGCCGACGCCAGCGCCAGATTGGCGCGTGCCGCGCCGCGGGTGATGCTGCGCGCTTCCGCCACCGCGACGAAGACTTGAAGATCGACGAGATCGAACCGCATGACGCCTCCGATCTGACTTCGGATGTCCCGAAGGCTATTTCCGGAACCTCCAGATTGCGCCGCGCGCGCGGTTCGGTCAATCTGCCGCCATGTCAGAACCCAGTCTCTTTCTCATCGTCGCCGTGTTTCTACTTGCCGGATTCGTCAAGGGCGTGATCGGCCTTGGCCTGCCGACGGTCGCGATGGGTTTGCTCGCGACGCGGATGGCGCCGGCGCATGCGCTCGCCATCGTCATCGTGCCGGCAATCACCACCAACATCTGGCAGACTTTTGTCGGACCTTACTTCTACGGTCTGGTGCGCCGCTTGTGGCCGATGCTGGTCGGGTTGTTGTTCGGCATCTGGTGCGGTTCGGGCCTGATGGTCGGGCCTTATGCGCGCTACGGCACGCTCATCCTCGGCGTTCTCCTGATCATTTATGGCATCATCGGTCTGCGGAAGGTTCGCTTCCATGTCCCGCCCGCGAAGGAGAAGTGGATCGGCGGCATTGTCGGCGTCATTACCGGCGCGGTGTCGGCGGTGACCGGCGTACAGGTGATTCCATCGATGCCGTTCATGCAGGCCATCGGGCTCGAGAAGGACCAACTGGTGCAGGCGCTCGGCGTGTTTTTCACCACGGGGACCCTCGGCCTGATGCTCGGCCTTGCCGATGCGGGGTTGCTGACGGTTTCGGTCGCGGTGCCGGGATTGGTGGCGCTGGCGGCGGGGTTCTTCGGCATGTTCATCGGCCAGAAAATTCGCACCCGGATGCATCCGGACGCGTTCCGCCACTGGTTCCTGATCGCGATGATCGGGCTCGGCATCTACCTTGGCATCGAAGCGATCCAAAAGATCGCGGCGTGAATTCAGCGCGCGTCCATCAGCGCGACGCGGATGCCGAGGTAGACGAACAGCGCGCCGATGCCGCGATTGATCCAGCGCATCAGGGCTCCGGACTGTCGCATCTTTCGTGCGGCGATGGCGGCGAACGCGGCGACGCCGAGGCACCATAGCGTGCCGTTGGCGACGAAGATGACGCCGAGCACCAAGAGCGCCAGCGACAGATGCGGCGCGCCGGCATCGACGAACTGCGGCAGGAAGGCGAGGAAGAACAGCGCGATCTTCGGATTGAGAATGTTGGTCAGCGCGCCCTGCCAGAACACCTGCCACAACGTCACCGGTTTGGCGACGGCCTGTTCGCCATCGCTGTTACTATCGCGCGCGAGCAGCATGCGGATGCCGATGTAACAGAGATAGGCACCGCCGATCAGCTTCACCGCCGTAAAGGCGGTGGACGATGCCGCGAGCAGCGCCGACAGTCCGACCGCGGCGGCGAAGACGTGCACGAGACAGCCGCAACCGATACCGATAGCGGCCACCGCGCCGCCGCGCCAGCCGAGTTGCAGGCTGCGGCCGGTGATGTAGGCGTTGTCGGGCCCCGGCGTGATGTTGAGCAACAGGCCCGAGACGATGAACAGCCAGAGATCGTGAATGCCGAGCATGTGCCGCCGTTGAGTACGTCATGCCCGGACTTGATCCGGGCATCCATCATTTCATTCAAGACTCATTTCGAAGATGGATTGCCGGGTCAAGCCCGGCAATGACGGGAGCAGATGATGCTGCTATTTCGAGCCCGGCACGAACGCATCGAACGCCGCCCAGAATTGCGCGCGGTAGCGGTTCTGCTCTTGCAAGATCTCGTGGCGCGAGCCCGGGACCACCAGATGCGAGCCGCCGCGCAGGTGATAGGCGAATTCCTCGATCGCCGGCGTCGAGACGATGGTGTCAGCACCTGCCGCCAGCATCAGGATCGGCTGGCGGATCTGTGACGGATAATGCGTGGCGCGGAAGCCGTGCATGGTGCGGAACGCGGTGTCGGCCCACGCCACCGTCGGCGAGGCGATGCCGACGCTCGGGTCTTCCGCGAGGATTGCAGCGTTGCGGGCGTAACGCACCGGATCGCTGGTGAGAGGATTGTCGGCGAACGGCGCTTCGCCGACCAGCACATCATTGCCGCCGGGCACGTAGTTGCCGCCCATGCCGGCGTACCGCATCGCGCGCAGCAGCGTGCGCGCCGGCCACGACGTGGTGCGGCCGGGCAGGTCGATCATCGGCGCCGACAGCACGATGCGGTCGAACCAGCGACGCCCGGCGTGCGCCACGCGCAGCATTACCGCGCCGCCCATCGAATGCGCCAATGCGAAGTAGGGCGGCGGACAATCCGGCAGCACCACTTGGCGATAGAACGTCTCGACGTCGATCTCGAAGTCGGCGAAGTCGCGCACGTAACCTTTGCGCGCGTCGCTCAGGCCACGCGCGGAGCCGCCCTGGCCGCGCCAGTCCAGTGCCGCGACCGCGAAGCCCCGATCCTGAAGATCGCGCACCGTCTCGAAATATTTTTCAATCTGCTCGCCGCGCCCGGTGAAGATGCAGACGGTGCCCCTGCGGCCCGGCGGCGGCGCGAAGCGCGCGTAGCGCAGCCTGACGCCGTCCGGCGTGGTGATGGTGCCGCTGACGGCACCGTCGGGAACCGGATTGGCGGGAATCGAAACCAGGGACATGCAGGAACCGGTTA
>JAFKKL010000019.1 GCA_017305595.1 Hyphomicrobiales bacterium
GGCGTGATCAGCGCGATGGCGAGCAGGATGTTGGCGAGCTGGCCGAGCTTCATCGGCGCCAGAGCCTGCGTCAGCAACAAGAGTGCGACGGGGAGGGCGAGGTCGAGCAGCGCGATGCGGAGAATGCGTTTCCAGGTGAGATCACGAAAATGCCACACGATGTCGGAAATCGCCGCAAGAATCCCGAGCGCCAACAGTAGCCATGGCGTCGACGGCGCGATCCCGTTTTCGAGTGCGGCGACGGTCAGCGCGGCAAAGGCAACGAACTCTCCCTGCGGCACGAAGATCACGCGCGTCACCGCGAACACCAGCACCAGTGCGATGGCCACCAGCGCATAGACCGCGCCGTTGATGACGCCGTCCTGGAGCAGGAACAGGAATATCGTCGTGTCCACCCGCGTTCGTCCCCCTGGATCGTGGCCCGGGGTGATCCCCAACGCCCGAGCTTGATCTTGTTGTCGGCTAAAATTCACCAACCGCTCGTTTAATTCAAGAGCTTAATTGGTCGAATTCCCAACCCTGCACCAAGGTTGGCCCGAGGGACTGTTAGTGCGCAAGCGGTTTGAAACGGACCGGCAGCGAGCCGATGCAACGTAACGTATTGTTGAGCTTGCGGATTGGCTCGCTTGTGAGTTCGATTATGTCGACCTGCTTCAACAGCGCGGTGAGGATCAACTCCACTTCCAGCCGTGCGACCAATTGGCCGACGCAGCTATGGATGCCGGCGCCGAACGCGACATGGCCGATCGGGCGGCGGCGGATATCGAAGCGCTCCGGCTCCGGGAATTTGCGATGGTCGCGGTTCGCCGCGCCGAGAAACAGCAGGACCTTCTCGCCTTCGGGAATCGTCGTGCCGGCGACCTCGACCTCGCGCGTCGTGGTGCGGAAGAAGGTTTGCACCGGCGCTTCCCAGCGCAGCACTTCGTCGAAGGATTGTCGGATCAGCGAGGGATCGTCGCGTAGCGCGCGCCACTGCTCCGGATGGGTTGCGAATGCGTAGACGGCATTGGCGATGCCGTTGACGGTGGTGTCGAGTCCTGCGGTCAGCATCGAGCGCACCAGCGTTGCGGCTTCCTCCGCATCGATCTCGCCAGCATCGAAAGCGTCCCACACCTGCGATCCAAAGCCGCCCGGGCGCAGCATGTCGCGCGAGCATTGATCGTAGATCCATTGCACCACCGGTTTGGCGTTGGCGACCGACTCCCGGAAGATCGCGTTGGGCGGACCAAAGGAGTTGAACACCATGTTGCCGAACGGCAGCAGGTTCTCGCGTCCCTCGGGACGCAAGCCGACGGCGTCCGGAAATACATGCAACGGGAAGACCTCTGCGAGATCCTTGATCGCGTCGATCTCGCCCTTCGCCACCACGGCCTCCGCGAGCGCATCGGCGCGGGCGGTGAAGGTTTCGCGAACCTGCCGCATTGCCGCTGGCGACAGGATGCGGCTCATCACCGAGCGCGTCCGGGTATGGATCGGCGGATCGACTTCCAGCAGCTTGCTTGGCGGCCGCCACGATTTGACCTTGGCGAAGTCCTCGATGCCGGCACCACGGCCGGAACAGAAGGTCTCCCAATCCATCAGCGACGCCTGCACCTCGGCGTGGCGCGCCATGCCGTAGACGCCGTAGCGCTCGAGCCAGAACACCGGTGCGATCTCGCGCAGTTCCTCGTGGAAGCCATAGGGGTCTCCGAGAAACGCATCGGAAAACGGATCGATAGTCGATACCGGGCATGCTGGGCGAGGGGTGGAATGAATCGGCTGTGTCATGGCGATGAACCGTTGCGACGAGTTCCGGAACGGAGTCGCCCCCGATCCGGCAGATAAATCACAACACATAAGCGGATTGCGCCGTTCTGTCTGTCGCAAGCGATTGTGACGGGACGGCAGCGGCCGTCTCGCAAGGCAACTTTCTTCCGGGTGGCGATTGGCCTAGATTGAAGAAAAATATAACGGAGGAAACCGGCATGCCCGGTGGTTCACGTGACGGTTTCGGGCAGAGGCCGGGACTGAAGATCAGTGCCGCTATGGACGGCTTCGAGCAGGCCGTGCTGCATGTCGGCCGTCCGGCTTTTCCCGACGCCTTGATGGCGCATCTTCGCCGGATTGCCGCGGTCGATCACTGCATGGTCTTCGCGTTCGCCAACGATCGTGACGCGCAATGTCTGTTGACCGCCGGCGACATTGCGATCGGGGACGATCTCGGCGCGGCCTATGCCGGCCATTTTCATGCCAACGACCCCAACAAGGAAGTCATTTTCCAGCGACCGTGCGATAGCAACGCCGTTCTGATGCCGTTCGTCGCGCGCCGAATGTATCGTCGTGATTATCGCAAGCTGTTCTTCGACGATTCGGGAATCGTCGATAAATTCGCGACCGCGCTTTGGCACGAGGGCATCTGCATCTATGCCAACTTCTATCGCCTTGAGGCTGGCGGACGATACACCGAACGGCAGGTCGATGCGCTCAATCGTGCCAGCCCGAATGTAGTGGCCGCCATCACGCGGCATTGTCAGCTTATGTTGGAGACCCAGTCGCGTCATCGATCCGATGGTGCGGGACTGCTGGCGCAGGCCTTTGCGAGACCGCCGCTCGACGCACTGACGGCACGGGAGCGCGACGTCTGCATGAACATTTTGCAGGGGCTGAGTTCGGAGGCGATCGCCGGCAAGCTCGGGATCAGCCTCAACAGTGTTCTGACCTATCGACGGCGCGCCTATCAGCGGCTTGGCATCACGTCGCAGAACGAACTGTTTTCGTTAGTGATGGGGCAGCTTGCGATCGACCATCGAGACGCGATCCGCACGTTTCCTTCGTCGAGCGCGCTCAACTAAGTGTATTCGATTGCATGACGTCGCGGCTTATATCGGCTTGCGGAATAAGCGGCCGGTTCACCGATCGAAATCGCTCCTCCCGCGTGCATCGGAGCGTCGTGGTCGAAAGGTTATTTGACGCAGCCCATCAAAGATGGCTAGATTTTGCCAAACGCGCGAACGGGCTACGCGAATGGATCGATGATTCATGCAACGTTGCCGTCAGACCGACGCGGGCACATGAACCAAGAAGACTGCCGGGGTGGCGACGCCATGTCGGAGCATGAGGGAGGAGACCTGAATGACGATCACCCGTCGTGAATTTGCCGTCGGCGCGTCTGGCGTATTGCTTGGCTCGGTCGCCGCGCCGTTTGTGCGTCGCGCGGGAGCGGCGGATTCGACCATTCGCATCGGCGTCGTCAATTCGATGAGCGGTGGCTTGGCTGCCTATGCGCAGGAAGGGCAGCCGGCGTTCGAGTACATCATCAAGAAGATCAATGCCGAGGGTGGCATCAAGAGCAAGGGTGGCGCCAAGATCGAACTGATCCAGGCTGACGACACCAGCCAACCGGCACGCACAGCGACCGAAGCGCGGCGCCTGATCACCGAAGAGAAGGTGCAACTGCTGACCGGAACCATTCTCAGCGCGCAGATGCTGGCGCTAACGCCGGTGCTCGACGAATTGAAAATGCCGACGCTGTCGGTGTGGGCCGGCGGCGCGCGTTCGAATTACATGTTTACGCTCGGCTATCCCTACGATCGCGGCTACGCGCAGTCGATGCATGACTTTGTCGTGTTCCTCCGCGATTCCGAGAAGTTCAATATCAAGACCGCGGTAATGGGCTATTCGAATTACGAAGCCGGCCAGCAGGTCAACAAGTTCCTGCACGAGAAGCTCAAGGCGAGCGGCATCGAGATCATCGGCGAGGCGCCGCTCGATATCAAAGCGCAGGACCAGACCTCCGCGATGGTGCGCATTCGTTCGCTGAAGCCGGACGTCGTGGTCGGGCTGGTGACGCCGCGCGACGGCATCCTGTTGCATCAGGCGCGCTACAATCTCAACTATCACGGCAGCATCTTCTGCGGCGGCACCGGCGGCTATTCCGACCTGTCGCTGTGGAAGGATCTGGGGCCGGAAATCGGCAAGGCAGTGCTGACCAAGAACCTGTTCGGCATGACAGGATTCAGCGCCGGCGCCAAGGTCGATTCGATGCAGAAGATCATCACTGAGCTGCGCGATGTCGCCAAACTTGATCGCATCGGGCAGGGCGCGATCCAATACGCGCAAGCCGGCCGCGTGTTGCAGCAGGTCCTGGAGACCTCGGCCTCGCTGGAGCGCGATGCGTTGCTCGATGCTTTCAAGAAAGTGAACATTCCGTTCGGCGATCCCAATCTCTATGTCGCCAAGCCGAAGGGCTTGCAGTTCGCGGAGGATCGCCTGCTCGTGGATGGCAGCGCCATGTTCATCCAATGGACGCCGGATCAGCAGCAGCAGGTGGTGTTCCCGAAGGAGTTTGCCCAGACCGCTCCGCGTCCGCGCGCGTGAGTTCGGGCCGTGGCGCTGCTTGAGGTTGACAAGGTCACCAGACGGTTTGGCGGCCTCGTTGCCGTCAACAATGTGAGCTTTGCGGTGACCGAGGGCGAGATCCTCGGCATCATCGGCCCCAATGGCGCGGGCAAGACCACGCTGTTCAGCGTGATTTCCGGCTTCATTCCGCCGAGCGACGGCGAAATTCGTTTCGCCGGCGAAAGCATTGTTGGCGTATCGCCGGATCGGCTGGTGCGGAAAGGGCTGGTTCGCAGTTTCCAGGTGGTGCAGACCTTCGCCGACATGACGACGCTCGATGTCGTCACCACGGCCGCGCTGACGCGGCGGCCGATCCGCGAGGCGATCGACTATGCGGCGCATGTGCTTCAACGCGGCGGGATGGCCGGCAAGGAACTGCTCACGCCGGCGACGCTGTCGCTGCAAGATAAGAAACTGCTCGAACTCGCGAAGTGTCTCGCCACCGATCCGCGCTGCATCTTGCTCGACGAAGTGATGGCCGGGTTGACGATTGCCGAAACCGAGGCGCCAATGGCGATCGTCCGGGAACTGAACAGCCAGGGTGTCACCATTGTCATGGTGGAGCACGTCATGCCGGTGATCATGCGGCTGGCGACGCGCATCGTCGTCATCAATTTCGGAGAGAAGATCGCGGAAGCCACGCCGGAAGAGATCATCAAGGATCAACGAGTCATCGACGCTTACTTCGGAGAGCACCTCGATGCTTGAGGTCGATCATCTGGTGACGGGTTATGGCGGCGTGCCGGTCCTGCAAGACGTCTCGTTGACGTTGAGCGCCGGCGAGATCGTAGGACTCCTCGGCGCCAACAACGCCGGCAAGACGACCTTGATCAACAGCCTGTCGGGCATGTACGCACCGATGTCGGGCCGCATCCGCTTCGAGGGGCAAGACGTCACCGCGATGACGCCCAAGCAGCGCGTCGAGATCGGTATCATTCAGGTGCCGGAAGGCCGGCTGGTGTTTCCGGAGATGAGCGTGCGCGAAAATCTGCTGCTCGGCGGCATCAACGCGCGGGCGCGGACGCACCGGCCGCGCCAGATGGATCATGTGCTCGAACTGTTTCCTCGTTTGCAGGAGCGGCTTGGACAGAAGGCCGGCACGCTGTCCGGGGGCGAGCAGCAGATGCTGGCGATCGGTCGGGCGCTGATGGCGGAAGCGAAACTGCTGATGCTGGACGAGCCATCGCTCGGACTGTCGCCGCTGTTCGTCCAGTACATTTTCGGCATCATCGATCGGCTTCATGCCGAGGGATTGTCGATCCTGCTGATCGAGCAAAATCTCAATCTGACGCTGCGTCATGCGCAGCGATGCTATGTGCTGGAACGCGGCAAGGTTGCCGTGGAGGGGGCGTCTGATGTTGTCAAGGACGATCCGCGAACGCGCCGCGCCTATCTCGGGCTTTAGGTTAAATGGTTTGATCGGCGACAATTGAGCGGAGATCGACGTGGCCGAATTTCTACAAGCATTGGCGCAAGGCCTGCTGATCGGAAGTACCTACGGGCTGTTGGCGCTCGGGATGGGGCTGGTCTACGGCGTCAGCGGCGTCGTCAATTTCTCGCACGGCGATTTCATTTCGCTTGGTATGTTTTTATGTCTGGCGCTGTATTCGGCGTTGGCGCTCGATCCCTATGTCTCGCTGGTCATCACCGTGCCGCTGATGACCGTGATCGGCGGGCTCGTCTATTGGTATCTGCTGCGACCGATGGTCGGCCATCAGTTCCTGATGGTGGTGCAACTCACCTTGGGCCTTAGTCTCGTGTTGCAGAACGGCATCCTGATGGTGTTCGGCGGCCAGCCCGCGCGTACGCCGTCGGTGGTTGAATCCAAGCTGCTCATCCTCGGGGATGTCGTTGTCCGCGTTCCGCACGTCATCGCCTTTGTGGTGTCATTCGCGATGGCGATCGGACTTTACATCATGCTGCGCTCGACCGACTTCGGACGCTCGATCCGCGCAGTGCACCAGAATGCTCATGCCGCGGCGCTGATGGGAATCGACGTCAGCCGCGTGCAGACGCTGACGTTCGCGCTTGGTATCGGAATTCTGGCGATTGCGGCGGCGCTGCTGCTGCCGGGGACGCCGATCCAGCCGGCGCAGGGGCTGCGTTATACAGTGATCACGCTGATCGTGGTGGCGCTCGGTGGTATGACCAATTTCGTCGGCATCATGCTTGGCGGTTTGATCATCGGCCTCTCGGAGGCTTACGGCACCATCTATCTGTCCGACACGTTGGGCATGTTGCTGCCATACGGTATCTTCGTGCTGATCATGCTGTTTCGGCCTCAAGGGCTCACCTGGAGTTCGTCGCGATGAGGCAGGAATTCTACAAGACGCTGATGTCCCCGGTGTGGCTCGTCATTCTGGTGTTGGCGGCGGTCCTGCCTCCGCTGTTGCCGTCGTACTATCTGCACATCGTCATCCTTTCGCTGGTTTATGTCGCGCTGGCATCGGCGTGGAATATCGTCGGCGGCATGGCTGGGCAGATTTCGCTCGCGCACAGCTTATTCATCGGTACTGGCGCAATGCTGTCGACGGCACTGTTGCTTAAGCTCGGCGTCAACATGTGGCTCGGTCTGGTGATTTCGGCGGTGATCTCCGGCGCGATGGGCGCGATGATCGCCTGGATCGATTTCCGCTTCCAGCTCGGCCATCTCTCCTTCGTTCTGATCACACTCGCATTTGCCGAGATGGGAACGGTGATCGTGGAGGGGTGGGATTTCCTCGGTGGCGCTTCGGGGCTGCTGTTGCCGCAGGACAAGGGAGATTTCCTGGCCTTCCAGTTCGGGGGCGGCATCGGCGCGTTCTGGGTCATGCTGGTGCTGGCCATTGCCAGCATCCTCATCAACGTCGCAATTCTGAATGCGCCGCTCGGTTACTATCTACGCACCATTCGCGACAATGAGAACGCCGCACGTGCCATCGGCGTCAACATTTTGCGCTACAAGGTTGCGGCGATGGTGATTTCGGCGATGCTGAGTTCGGTAATCGGCACGGCCTATGTCCGTTATCTCACATTCGCCGATCCCTATTTGCTGGTGTCGCCGATCATCATCATCGAAATCGTGTTGTTCGCCACGGTTGGTGGGTTGGGGCGGGCTTACGGCCCAGCCTTCGGCGCGCTGCTGCTGGTGCCGCTCGGCGAAATCCTGCGCGGTAAACTGGGCGGGACGTTGCCCGGATTGCATTACTTCATCTATGGCGTGGTCGTCATCGCGGTTATTCTGATGTCACCGCGTGGGCTTCTGCCGCTGTTTGAGAAGTGGTTTTCGCGCGCGAGACCGAAAGCCGCGACGACGAAATAAGCACCTTGCCGCGCCGTCGGGTCCTGATCGTGCGTGCTTCTGTGTTCAGGCCCGCAGCGATTGCATGACGAAATCGACCACGTGCTTGCGTCGGGCGCGTAACGCGCTCCTGCTTTTCAAATCCTTGCCGAGGATCGCCGAAAGCGTCGGCATTCCGGAAAAGTAGAAGTAGCTCAACGCGGTGATCGAGATATAGAGTTGCTCCGGGCTGATGCCCTTACGGAACAGGCCTTCGCGAACGCCCTGTGACAGCGTTCTTGAGAAGACGCGAAGCAGCGGTGTGCGGATATCAGCGAAATGCGTCAGATTGCGCACGTGAGCGGCGGCATGGCGGTTCTCGTCGTTGAGAAGCGCGACAACGTCGGGATGCAGTTCGAGATAATCGAATGAGCTTTGAACAAGCTTGCGGATCGCTTGATCGGGGCTGAGCCCGTCGACGTTGAAGTTGCGTTCGTACTGCACGATCTCGTCGTACATCCATTCGAGAACGGCGAAGTAGATCGCGTCCTTGTCGCCGAAGTAGTGATAGACCAGTTGTTTGTTCACGCCGGCCTGGGCGGCGATCTCGTCGACACGCGCGCCGGCCAATCCATTGCGCGCGAACTCGCGCCGGGCCGCGACAAGCAATTTTCGGCGGGTGCTTGCGGGATTGCGGCGCCGAGGTGCCGCGCATGGTTCGTTCAAGTTGAATTCGACCATTTCTCGACCAGGCAGTTGATAATGAAAACAACGCAGATATATCGGCAGTGGCAGAAAGATCGATCCGCAATCAATGTTATATATGGAGAATCGATGCGCGTGTTCAAAATTGTGGCATTTTTAGTCGAATGAACACCAAGAATCGTGGTCGCGAAGTTGTGCTTCACGAATGCACGACGTCGTCATTGATATGGTCCGGCGCGACCGGCCATTCGGAATTTCAATATTCTTTGCAGGAACCGGTCGCGAAGAGGCTCAGACGCGAAGAGGATTGCGGACGCGGCCGGTATCGCCGAAAACACGGAGATAGCGCGCGGTCTCGGCGGCGTCGCCGGTGGCCTTTTCTGGGTTGTCGGATAGCTTGACCGCGGGGCGTCCGTTCACAGATGTCACTTTGCAAACGATCGAGATGGGGTCGAGGTCCGTCGTCGGATCAGGCGCGCAGCCGACGAAGTCATTGGTCAGGTTGGTGCCCCAGCCGAAACTGACACGGACCCGGCCGGCGAAGTGATGATACGCCTCCTCGATGGAGGCGGTATCCATGCCATCCGAAAATACCAGCAGTTTCTCGCGTGGGTCGCGGCCTTTCGCCTTCCACCACGCGATGATTTCCTCACCGGCCTGGATGGGCGGCGCGCTGTCGGGACGAAAACCGGTCCAGTCGGCCACCCAGTCCGGGGCATCGCGCAGGAAAGCCTTGGTGCCGAATGCATCGGGTAGGGCGATCAGCAGATTGCCGCCATAGGTATGCCGCCACTGATCGAGAATGCGATAGGGCGCCCAGCGTAATTCGGTATCATCGTTGGCGAGGGCGGCGGCGACCATGGGCAATTCGTGCGCGTTGGTGCCGATCGCTTCCAGGTCGCTGTCCATCGCCAGCAACACATTCGACGTTCCGGTAAAAGCTTGTCCGAGCCCTTCCTTGACGGCCTCGACGCACCAGCGCTGCCACAGGAAGCCGTGGCGCCGTCGCGTGCCGAAGTCGGACAGCCGTAAGCCTTCCAGCTTTCTGAGCCGTTCAACCTTGGTCCAGAGCTTGGCTTTGGCGCGCGCATAGAGCACGTCGAGAGCGAATCGGCCTTGTCCCTTCATGGCCTGGCGCGATCGCAATTCGTTGAGAATGGCGAGCGCGGGAATTTCCCACATCGTGGTGTAGGCCCAGGGGCCATGGAAATGCAGTTCGTACTGTCCGTCGACCTTGTGCAGTTCGTACTCCGGCAGGCGAAACTCGCCGAGCCAGCGGATGAACTCCGGCGAGAACATCTGGGTCTTGCCGTAGAACGTATTACCGGCGAGCCAGATCAGTTCTTTTTTGCTGAAGCGGATGGAACGAGCATGGTCGAGTTGCGCCCGCAATTCGCCTTCGTCAATGACTTCGGCGAGGCGGACATGACGGCTTCGATTGATCACCGAGAATGTGACGTGCTCGTCCGGATAGAACTCCCGGATCATCTGCATCATCAGCAGTTTATAAAAATCGGTGTCGAGCAGGCTGCGGATGATGGGGTCCAGCCGCCAGCCATGGTCGTAGGTTCGCGTCGCGATATCTGTGACAGCCATGAGGAGAGCTTATAGCTCAGCCCTCGGTGACCGCCTAGTCGTCGGTGAGCGTGCGACCTATGCGGTGGCGTAATCGGCATATGCACCACTGCCCGGGCGCGACATCTTGTCGGCGCCCGGGATAGGGCTGTGCGGTCGTACGGCCGGCGTCGGGTGCCGGCCGCGGTCGGTCAACGGACGGTCACTTCGGGAGCTTAATGAAGCTGGGGTACTTCAGCGCGCCTTCCGCGATCTTCTTCGGCCACACCGTGACCTGCTTGCCGTTCTGCCATTGGAAGACCAGTCCGTTGACGGCATCGGGGCCATAGACCAGACCGTGGGTGAATTTGTCGGTGCGGCCGTAGAACTTGACCGTGCCGATGGTGCCCTCGTAGTTGGTCTTTTCCATCTCGGCGACCATCTTGTCGGGATCGGTCGATCCCGCCCGCTCAATCGCCTGAGCGATAATGTAGACCTCGTCATAGGCGGTATAGCCCGTATAGGCCGGCGCCTTGCCGAACTTCTTCTTGAAGGCCTCGGCAAACGGCTTGGTCTTTGGCGTCACCGCGACGTTCTCGGTGGCGACCGCGAGCGACGGAATGCCGTCGGCCGCGCCATTGGTGTCGGCCCAGAAGGTCGGGCTCAGCGCCTGTGCGCTGATGCCGAACATCGGAATCGGGACCTGCTGGTTCTTCCATTGCACCGTCGGCTGCACGCCGACATGGGAAATGCCGGTGATGATGACGTCCGGCTTTTGCGCTTCGATCTTGTTGAAGATCGGCGTGAAGTCGGTGGTGTCCGGCGAAAAGCGTATGTGATCGGTGACCTTCAGGCCGACCTTCGGCAGACATTCCTCGTAGCCGACATCGAGCGGCTTGGTCCAGGCGGCGTCCTCGCTCATGATCGCGGCGGTCTTCATCTTCAAGCCGTCAACCAGCAATTCCTTTGCTGCGTCGCAGACCGCCTGCGCTTGCGCCGCCGATGTCAGGTAACCATGGAAGGTGTACTTGTTCTTGTCGTAATCATCGTGGACCGGACGGGTGATTTCATTGCTCGCAGCACCAGGGGTGATCAGCGGCACCTTCAACCGCGCTGCCCATGGCTCCAGCGCCAGCACCACCTCGCTGATGTAGCTTGCGATCACCGCGCTGACCTTGTCCTCGGACACGGCGCGCTGGAAGGCGCGGACGGAATCGGCCGACGAACTCTTGTTGTCGTAAGTGACGATCTCGATCTTGCGGCCGTTCACGCCGCCCTTGGCATTGATCTCGTCGGCGGCGATCTGCGCGCCGCCGGGGGTTGCCGCGCCGGCGATCGACTGCACCTCAGCGATAACCCCGATCTTGATCGGGCCATTCGTCTGCGCGAGCGCGATCGTGCTTGATCCGGCAACAACCGATCCTGCCAGGAAGGCGGCCACAACGGCCAGCGATCTGGCACGGGGGGCAACCGTCAGGGTGAGAGTTGAAGGTTTCATCGAGCATTTCTCCCTGTCTGTACCGCTTGGGTTGCGGCTTGATGCAAACTCAACACAATGAGCAGGGTGAATCAATGCGTCGTGTCCCGAAGTGGCGAATGGCTGCCGTGCATATCCGCATCGTCGTCATTCGTTTTCGCCTGTTGGGGACACCGTCGATCACGCCTGCACGCACGCTCGTCGCGCTGAATGGTTTCCAGATCGCATGCAAACGCGATAGAAGGAGACGGGACTTCAGTCAGCCGAAGTGGTGCGTAGCCATATTGCGGTCATGCCCTGATGCTCCAAGCGATCGAACGAGAAAGAGCCCTGCCGCCATGTCATTCCTGCCCATCGACTGGAAATCTGGCATTCGAGTCATATCCATGGCCGTCCTGACGGTGTCGGGTGCAAGTCTCGGCGGCTGCGCAGGTGTCGGTGACAGCGCGTTATCGGGAGCGTTTGTCGATCCCGCGAAGTATGAACTCTACGATTGCAAACAACTGGAAGCGGAGCGCAAATCGCTCGAGGCGCGCACGGCGCAATTGCAGGGGTACATCGACAAGGCGCAAACCGGCACCGCGGGAACGGTGGTTGGTGAAGTGGCCTATCGTAGCGACTATATTTCTACCCGCGCATCGCTGAAGCTCGCCAACGAGGCTTGGGAGCGCGGCAATTGCGCGGCAACCGTAGCGCCGCCACCTGCAAGCGCGACCGCAGGCGGCAGTAAAGGTCGCGCAGGGCATCGATGATCCCGATCAATCTGCGTCAGGCGCGCCAGTCATAAATCCAGTTTTGACGGGACAGCAGACGGCGGCCGCCGAGCAACCGCATCGCGAAGTCCCGAGCTGCTGCGGCCGGGCCGGCGAGGTGATAGATGCGACCGTTCTGTCGGGCGAGATTTTGCACCCGCGCAACGCGCTCGCGACGTAAATCGGTGTAACGCTTCAGCGCCGTTGCGACATCGTCATTCGTATCGCCCAGGCATTCGGCGAGTATAGCGGCATCCTCGATAGCCATTCCCGCGCCCTGCGCGGCGAACGGCAACATCGCATGTGCGGCATCGCCAAGAAGGGCTACGCGGCCATCCGCCCACGTTACGGATGCCGGCAGCGTGAACAAAGCCCATTTGCGCCATTGCGTGACCGAAGCGATGATCGCACGTGCCGGTTCGGACCAGCGCGAAGCAGTGAAGGCGGCTCCGGCTTCAGCCGCGGTGGCTGGCACGCTCCAGCCTTGATCGTGCCATTGCCCCGAGCTGATCGCGACGACATTCGTTTGCTGGCCATGGGCCATGGGATAGGTGACGAGGTGCGCGTTGCTTCCCATCCAGAGCTGGACGCGGGGTGACTCTGCCTGGCCGAGCGGCAGGCGGTTTTCAATGGTACCGCGCCATGCGATCAAACCGGTGAAGCGGGGTTGGATTACCGGATCGAGTTGCCGACGCACCGCTGACCATAACCCGTCTGCGCCGATCAATGCAGCGACGGTCTCACGTTGCGGCGTCGTCCCTTGCCGCAGATTGACAACAACGCCACCGGTCGTCGTCGCAAAGTTTTCGAGTTCGCAACCGAGGCGAAGCTCGATGAGTGGATGTGCGTTTGCTTGTGCTGCAAGCGTTGCTTGCAAATCGGCGCGATGGATCACCCAGTAGGGTGCCGTTGGGCTCGACTTGTCGAGCGGCAGGCGAACCAGCTCGCTGCCGCGCGGCCCGCTCATGACGCTGACGGCGTCAGGTGCGATGGCAGACGTCTCGAGGCTCGACAGCAATCCGAGGCTGATCAGCACACTGCTGGCGTTGGGTGATAGCTGCAGGCCCGCACCAGCTTCCTCGAGGCGCGGGGCCCTCTCGGCCACAATGATTTTGAAGCCCTTGCCGGCGAGTGCAAGCGCAGCGGTCAAACCTCCGATGCCCGCACCGGCAACGAGAACCGTGGCGCGCCCGCCGTTCACGGATGGATCAAGGTACCTTGTCCATCACCACGCATTCGGGCGGCCGCGCCGCGCCGGGAGCGAGATCGCTGGCAAAGCGGTACAGTGTCGAGCAATACGGGCAGATAATTTCGGTGTCGTTGCCAAGGTCGAGGAACACGTGCGGGTGGTCGAATGGCGGGTTGGAGCCTACGCACATAAACTCTTTCGATCCGATCTCGATGACCGCCACGCCTGCGTCATTGTGAAAGTGGGGAACAACGTGATCGGACATCTTTCTCACCTTTGATCGCGGACAGCCGCCTGGTCGCTAGGCCTGGAACCTATGAAGGCGCCAGCCCTGGAAATGGCCGCACCATAGGGGGACGTTCAGCTGATTCCTAGAGCGACATTGTGCCCGCTGGCAGGTCTAAATTCGACACAATCCTGACGTCTTGGAGAAGCCCTCCTTTCGTCTGGCCTGTTGCGTCGGAATTGTGGCGCGAATGGCGGACGAACTACGAGGCGTTGTGATGGATCGGCGGTGGATAGCGACGGGTCTGGTCGGGATAACGGCATGCGCCGTTGCCTGCGTCCTGCTGTGGCCACGCACCGAGTGGGCCGTGGCGGTTCTCGCGGCCAGGGACGATCCTGCGGCCTTGTCTGACATCCAGCTTGATTCCGCGTTACGGAACGATCCGGGCCTGTTGGCGCGGGAGGCCGAAGCGGCGCTCGCGGCCGGCGATATCGATCTTGCTGATAGTTTCGCGGAGGTCGCAGTTGCGCGGAACACGATACTTTCCGAAGGTTTGCGGACGCGGATTACCGATGCCGTTGCTCAGGAAAATTCTGTTGGGCGATTGGCGGAACGATTTGCGGGCGGACTTGTCACCGGACAAGCCGAGGATGCGGCGGGCTTGACCGGTGTGATCGCCGGCGACCTGTTCGTGTTCGGCGACATTCGCGATGTTTTACGCGAAGGCAAGCACGTGGTGATGGGAGAGGATGGCGATCGCGTCATTCTTGGCCTCGCGGCAGCGGGCCTTGCAGTCACCGCGGCGACCTATCTATCGGCTGGCGGCGCGGCGCCGGTGCGCGCCGGGCTCACGATGGTGAAAGATGCTCGCAAGGCCGGACGTATGAGCGCGGGATTGTCGCGGTGGGCGGGGCGCTCCGCGCGTGATCTGGTGGATGCGCCGGTTTTACAGAAGGCGTTGGCGACCGGTTCGTTCGCGCGCCCCGATCGGGTCGTGCCAGCGGTCAAGACCGCATTCCGCATGGAAAAGGCCGGGGCGCTCGTGCGTGTGGCAAAGGACGTCGGCCGCATCGGAAAACGGGCCGGGACGCGCGGGGCGTTTGATGCGATGAAATTGGCCGAGGGGCCGAAGGATATCGCGCGGGCGGCCCGGCTCGCCGAAGCCAAGGGCGGTCAGACGCGGGCAATCCTGAAAATGCTCGGGCGCGGCGCATTGGTGCTGGCTGTTGGCGCTTTCGATCTTGCACTCTGGCTGTTCTGGGCGCTCATCGCGGCGTTCGGTTTTATCGTGTCGATCAAGACAACGACTGAGCGCTTCACATTGTCTTTGTTGCGTCGCCGGAAGGCGGCACGCGCGAAGCTATGTCACGTGGCGATATCTGCATCGCCTGCGATCGCATAACCGGCCTCTGGCCTCGCTCATGACAGTTGCTTAAACAGAGCGATCTGTCGGCCTTCCGAATTTTCCCTCCGTCTCACGCAATGGAATCAAAGATGCCGAGCTTTCATAACGGCGCCGTCGAAATCGCTTATCTCGATGAAGGCGAGGGCGAGCCGATCGTTCTGGTTCACGGTTTTGCATCGAGCAAGAACGTCAACTGGGTTTATCCGACCTGGGTTTCCGAGTTGAAGAAGCACGGGCGGCGGGTGATCGCGCTCGATAATCGCGGTCATGGAGATTCGACCAAGCTCTACGATCAGGAAGAATATCACCTCGGCATCATGGCGGGCGACGTACTGGCGCTGATGAATCATCTCGGGTTGGAACGCCCCGACATGATGGGCTATTCGCTCGGCGCGCGGCTGACAGGTTATCTCGCGCAAAGCCAGCCGCAACGTTTGCGCTCGGCGATCTTCGGTGGTCTCGGGATCGGCATGATCGAGGGCGGCGGGCCCGGCGAGAATGTCGCCAAGGCACTCGAGGCTGAATCCCTGGACGACGTCACCGATCCGACGGGGCGCATGTTTCGCGCTTTTGCCGACCAGACGCGCTCGGATCGCAGAGCGCTCGCGGCGTGCCTGCGAGGATCGCGACGACTGGCGACCCGCGAGGAGGCGGCAAGCATTTCCGTTCCGTCACTGATTGCGGTCGGTACCACGGATTTGATCGCCGGCTCGGCGCGCGCGCTTGCCGCGATCATTCCAAATTCCGAAGTGCTCGACATTCCGGGGCGCGATCACATGCGTGCCGTCGGCGACCGTGTCTACAAGGCTGGTGTGCTGGACTTCCTGTCCCGGCGACCTTGAGGCCGCACCGGGCGTTAAGGGGCAGAGACTTGATCCTTCGCTGAGTGTGTTGTTTGCGTCCGGAATAATTCGATCGCAATCAGGACAACCAGCACCGCGATCCACACCATGCGGGCGCCGTAACGATCATGCGGTCCTGAGATCACGCCGCAAAGGAAGGCATTGCCGAGCAGCGCCAGCACGGCCGTCGCGGCGAGCAGGCCGACATCGTCCAATTGCCGTCGCCACAGCGCCCGGCCAAGCAACGCGACCAGCAGCAGCATCGAGAGCAGCGCGACGGGGACGTGAACCCAGTTGATCGGGGTGAAGTTGATATCCCAATGCTGCTGATGTGCCGCGCGCATCGCCGCCGTCTGTGCCGGAAGATAACGCTCGATGATGCCGTAGGTATGCGGAATCCAGCCGTTGGTGCCTTCGCCGGTGCCGACCATGTGGAGTTGTGTCGCGGTGGCCATGAGGGCTGCTTCGATCTGCCACAGCGGATAGGCGGTCAGCGATTTGGCTGCGATGAATTCCATCTCGGCATCCATGCCTTCGAAGCGGCCGAGTTGGTTGAAGATGCTGTCGTTGGCCCAAAGAAATTCGTCGGCGGTTGCGGGCAACTGGTTGCGATACGGGCAGAGCTTGAGCTTGATGGTGTCACAATGGTCGTTGAGATAACGGGCGACGATGCCGTCCTGCATCATCCGGCCGAACGTCACGCCGGGACCGCCAGGGGTCCACGCCAGTTGACCGGATAGGGCGTAATTCGCCGCAACCAGCAGCCCTGCGCTGACCGCGACGGCAAGACTGCCCTGCATCAGCCCGTGCGCGGTGAGGCGCGGACGCAGCCACGGCAGCAACACCCAGCCAGCAACGCAAAGCCCGAACAGCACGCCGAACGTCGCGCTATGGGTTGCGGCCGCAAATGCTGTGAAGGCGAACAGAGCGATCTTCTCGGTCCGCGACAGGCGATCGCCGTGGGCTGCGAGCAGGAATAGCGTCAGCACCGCGAGCCCGGCGAAGATGTCGGTGATCAGCATCGACGCGAGCCACGGCAACGCCGTTGTCAGGACAAGGATCAAGGTGATCCTGGCAAGGCGAAGCGGGCGAGCCAGTCCCAATACCCGAAGCGTGAGATGGAGCACCCAGAGCGTCACAACCGACTGGAATGCCAGATTGAGCCAGAAATACGAACTCTCGCCGAAGTGCAGGTAGAGGCCGTAGACGGTGGATCGGCTGGGCACGAGATAGCCCTCGTACCACCGGGCCAGGTAGCCCCCGGTATCGTATTGGAGCAGTGGATAGCCGTTCCAGATCGCCGGTGTGATCAGCAGGATGGCGACGGCTGCAACCGCGAGGAAACCGGACATGGCCCAGCGCGAGGCAGCGGCTGCGCCTGCGGGCAAAATCTGCGTGCGAATGGACGTGTCCCCTCTGATCCCGGCGTGCAGGATGCTTAAATCCAACCGGTTTCCTAGTCGATAAATAGTTGCAACTCGTTCACTTCGGCAGATTGCGATCACCGACCGGCGAACCTATGTCCCTGCAGTCGTGGTAAATTGGAGTGGAATTGCGGGCAATTCGGGGGCGTTTATCGCCTTTTCAGGCAATTTGCCGGCAAAATTCGTATTTCTGCATGCGCCTCGGGCAGCGGACAGCAGCACTTGAGGTGTGTTATAGGTTAGGTCACTCGGAAAGCATGAGAGCCGTATGGTAGTGCATCACGTCAATCCGCAGAACGCCAAACTGGCCGCTCTCGATCCGATCTGGGATCGCGTGCGGACCGAGGCGGAGGATATCGTTCGCCGCGAGCCCGAATTGGCTGCCTTCATTTTCAGTTCGGTGCTTCACCATTCCCGTCTCGAGGCGGCGGTGGTGCATCGGGTCGCGGAACGGCTCGATCATTCGGCGCTATCGGGCGACCTGATCCGGCAGACTTTCGATGAAGCGTTGCGGGACGATCCTGATATCGGCAACGCGTTTCGCGCCGATCTCGTCGCGGTCTATGACCGCGATCCCGCGACGTCGCGATTCATCGATCCGCTGCTCTACTTCAAGGGCTTCCATGCCATCCAGACCCATCGATTGGCGCATTGGCTTTATCTGAAGGGGCGCAAGGATTTCGCTTATTATTTGCAAAGCCGTTCGTCGGCCGTATTTCAAACCGACATCAACCCAGCTGCGAAAATCGGCCGCGGAATCTTCCTCGATCATGCTACCGGCTTTGTCGTCGGCGAAACCGCGGTGATCGAGGACGACGTTTCGATCCTGCATGGCGTGACGCTTGGCGGCACCGGCAAGGAGAACGAGGATCGTCATCCGAAAATCCGCCGTGGTGTCCTGATTGGCGCCGGCGCAAAAATCCTCGGAAACATCGAGATCGGGCATTGCGCGCGGATCGCGGCGGGCTCCGTCGTGGTCAAGCCGGTGCCGCACAATGTGACGGTCGCAGGCGTTCCCGCGAAGGTCGTGGGCGAGGCCGGTTGCGCCGAGCCGTCGCGCACCATGGACCAGATGCTGCACGCCACCGGGCTTTGACGTCTGCCGGTTTGTCAGGCACGCGAATTCGTATAGACAAGGCGATGACGGCTGGCGGTATCTTGCGATAAGCAGGCCGGACTTTGTTGTATTGGAGACGCTTGTGAACGTTCAGGAAGTCAGGAAACTCGACGCGTATTTGAAGCGTCTGTTCGGCAATCCAAAAATTCGCGTGGTGCCGCGTCCGAAGAAGGATGATTCCGCCGAGGTTTATATCGGCGAGGAGTTCATCGGCGTGTTGTTCGTCGATGATGAGGATGATGATCGTTCGTTCCAGTTCCAGATGGCTATTCTGGAAGACGATCTCGTCGACGATGAGTAGACGGCCGGGACGGTGTCCGCTTGGTCCGGATGCCGGCGTACGCTGCGTTATTGGTGTGTGCTTCGTAACCGGCTGGTCAGCCGATCCATCGCTGCAGCGACATCACGCCAATGCACCAGCCATTGGCGTGAGAAGCGGAACGTGAGGTCCGCACCATTGATGCGTTGTTCGACGAGACATGTTCCGGGCGTTTCGCGATCGCGCGTGCAGCGAGCGACAAACTGTTTGTCCTGTGTCTGCGCCAACAGCAAATCCTCTTCCTCGTAGGGTGTGCCGTCGCGGAAGGCTTGAAGCGTCAGGCCGTCCGCGACCACGGACTGCGTCGGTTCGAGATAGCGCGGGTAGATGGTTTGCAGCCGCGTTTCCGGAGACATTGCGCCGTGATGCTCGGCGATCGATAGAAAAATCCGCTTGATGGCATCCTGCGCATCCTCGACCGTTTCGGCACTGACGTGGCGCGGCATGCCGGGCGGTTCGAGCGACGGATAGTCGAAGCCGAGATCGACACGTTCCTGCGGTCCGGAATGGCGCTGCACCTTCTCGCGAATTGCCTTGGCCGGAATGTTGAACAGCGTGCCGCCGATGCTGATGGGAAGCGGTATCGGCTGTTCGGGCGGTGCGGGCCGCCAGGTCGGCCACAGCAGGTAAGCGATGAGCGCGACCGCGCTGATGCTGAGCAGGCCCGAAAGCAGGGCCATGCCGTAATACCGGCGTTGCGGTTGTCGCCGGCGCTGCGGCGGGTTGGAAGACGACGTGAGTGTTGTCATGGACAACCGGGACCTTGTCTCGCGCCGTGGTTCGAGCGCGCTTCGTGCTCGGCCATTGACCGAATCACTTGCCAATATGCCATGGCGGCCGTGCCGGCGTACGCGCGTGCGGCCGCGTTGGCGTACAAATTTAGGTTTCGATCGATCGCGGTTCCGGCGCGGCTGTTAACCTTTTCTTAAGGATAAAGTGGCGGCCGGAGCCTGATTTTGCCAAGCATGATGCGCCAACTGTCGGGAAGGGGCGCTCATGTCACCGGACGCATTGAATTCGCTGTTTTCGCTGCTGATCGGGTTCGCGCTCGCCGGTGCGCTGGTGAGCGGTTATCAGGCGTTTGTGCAACGTCCGGCCGGGTTCGGCCTGTTGCAGCAGGAGGCGATGACGCGCTCGTTCGTGGCGGTGCCGTTCCTGGTGTTCGCCGCACCCTTCATCATCATGCGCAATACGCTGCGCGGTCGCCAGATCGAGCGGCGCCGCGTCGAATTCGTGATGATGGCGACGGTGCTGTCCGGATTCTGGAGCCTGATGTCGGGCACCTTTGTGGTGATGACGCTGCGTGCGATGGGGCTGTTTGCCTGACGTCACCCGCTTGATAGCGGCATTTTGCATCGACGGCGCGTTGGCGTAGCATCGGTCCCATCTCGCATTTCAGAAACCAGGATACCTCATGGCGATTTACGAACTCGATGGACAGGGGCCTGAACTCCCCGCCGATGGCGACTGCTTTGTTGCGGAGACGGCTGCGGTCGTCGGCAAGATCAGGATGCACAAGGGATCCAGCATCTGGTTCGGAGCCGTGCTACGCGGCGACAACGAGTGGATCGAACTCGGCGAGAATTCCAACATTCAGGATAACGCCACCTGTCATACCGATCCTGGCTTTCCGCTCACCATCGGCAAGAACTGCACCATCGGTCATAACGTCATCCTGCACGGCTGCACCATCGAGGACGGTGCGCTGATCGGCATGGGCTCGATAGTGATGAACGGCGCACGCATTCGCAGCGGCTGCGTTGTCGGTGCTGGTGCGGTGATTACTGAAGGCAAGGAATTTCCGGAGCGGTCGCTGATCATTGGTGCGCCCGCACGCGCGATCCGCACGCTTGAGCCTGCGCAGGTAGAAGCCATGACGCGCGGCGCCGGCTTCTATGTCGCCAACGGCGCGCGGTTCAAGAAGGGCTTGAAGAAGATCGGCTGATCGCCGTCGTCTCGCAACGCTTCGACCAATCCTGTCGCGACAAGTCCATCGCAAAAAAGGTGCGGCCAGCCTTGGGGGAGGCTGGCCGCGCGCGATCCGGTCTTGGACGGGGAGGGGTGGGGGACGACCGGGTCGCGTGTCTCCTGACGTTAGTGAGCGCTGGCGGTGGCGACAGCGGCGTTCGGTTGGCCGAGCGAAACCCATACGTTGGGGTTGCTCTGCGACTGCCGCTTGACGAAGCGGTAGCCGGTCTCGGTCCAGGCGACGACTTCCTCGTTCTGGTTATCGAGGATGAATTCGCCCTTGTTCGATTTCACCGTGAGCACGGCGTGGCCTTCGCCCTTCTTGTCGCGCACCACGGTGATCAGCAGAGCTTCGCGTGGCCAGCCGGCATCGATCAGCATCTTGCGCTTGAGCAGGACGTAGTCTTCGCAATCGCCATAGCCGTCGGTCGGCAGCGACCACTTCTCGACGACGCCCCAATGCTCCATGTCGGTCATCGGCTTGATGGTGTCGTTGACCCAGCGATTGACGCGCAGCAGATCTTTCCACGCGGTCTGCGACATCACGATATCGCGGGCCTGCGTCGCGTCGCCCCGGCATTCGCCCGGATTCTCGGCGCAGAATTCAACCCAGCCGATCGGCGAGCGCGTGGTGTCGCCAAGGCTGGCATATTGCACCCGGCCGTTGCCGGCGTGCGCGGCTGTCGTTAATCCGAACAGGATGGCGATGATCGCCAATCCTTTCCCCTGTCCCCGTTTAAACATTGTGGCCCCCGTTTCTTGTTGGGACCACTATTCGCACAAAGGATTTGCAGTGCGGCTAAGTCGCTGAAGTACAATTGAGATGAATGCAGATCAATACTTACAGAAATTCGAGATTTACTTGAATTGAATTTGTCTCAAATTTTACAGATTGGCATTTGATTCAAATTTTATCGATTAACCGCTGAAAGGCTGCAAACTTGCAGACGTGCGGAGCTCAAAAGCTCGCGCGTTAACGCGGTTCGTGAGCCTCAAATAGAGGTTTTACCCGCAGCCAAGCGGGCTTGAACACGATGATGGAGGGGATTTCGGCGGTCGGCGCGTTTACCGCGCGGTGACGCTATTTTCCAGAGTCTCGGCAAGCTGCTCGTGAAGGAATTCGAGCGCGAAGCCTTCGTCGAGATGACGGACCACCCGCGCCTGAACCTCGCCGAGCGAAACCAGCGACTTAATAGGCGGCCGGTATTCCGCCGCGACCGCCGCGCCGGACAGCGACAGGTCGATGATCCGGCAGGTCATGCGCTGGCCGTCTTCCATCGTCAGGATGGCGATCGGATTGCGTGGGATGAGGCGATCGTGCCTGCGATCCTCGGGAAGGTTGAGGATGTCACGATTGGCAAGCCAGGTCAGTTGTGCGGCGAGCTTGTCGCGCTTGCGCGGCGTTGCGCCGACGCTCATCGCGAAGCCATTGTCGATGATGCGCGTGATCTTGCCTTCGACGCGACCGACGTGATCGAGGTAGGCGATGACGCGATCACCGACATTGCCGATACCCGGGGCCAGCATCGCTACGCCGCCGGGCGACATGTTAATCACCTGGCATGGATACTCGCGCCGGTCCGGCAGCATGTAACGTCCAAGCAGGTGAACCTTCACCCGCTGGAAACGCCGTCGCTCTTCGGCGACCGGATGCTCAGACTGTTTTTGCGCGAAAGCCATACTGGATTGCACCGGGTGGGCCGGGTCACGGGTATGGATAAACCCTACGGTGTGCAGGGTTAACGCGGCGTTACATCAGCGCAGGGGCCGGGCCGCTGGAGTGCTTCTACGAACAGCTCGAAGGATCAGACCAGACCTTCATAGACCATCAAGCCGCGTGCCAGCGTCAGCTTTCTGAGGACGCGGGGTGCAAAGCGCTGCGGCGGATGTCCCATGTAACGCCACGAGGTCAATGTCAGGTCGGTAAGGGCGTGGCACCCCTCCACGAACGGGACCATGAGCCCGGTCAGGCTGATCGGCATATGGGCACGGGTATTGAACGGCAACAGCAGCAGTTCGAGCGGGATCGGTCGTCCGTCCGAACTGTGCGCGGTGACGCCCACCACGGCGGCGAGCTTGTCGGCAATGACGGCGTCGAGGATGTCCTCGATCTCGATACGGCTTGCCGGTTGAAACAGGCCTGAGAATTTCTCGCCCTTGAGATCCTTGCCGAGCAAAGCGCAGACGCGCGTTCCCGCCACCCGGAATGGATATCCGGCGGCGGGATCATAGGACAGCACAAAAATATCGCCAAGCAATTCGCGCACCGGACCCGGCTCCAGCTCGCTGCGATCCGGAGCCGGATTGAGGCCGCGCTTTTCGTCCCAATAGGCGAAAAATTCCCGGCTTGCTGGATGTTTCATGACCCGAACCTGACCCGCGATTGCCTTGATGGGACAGAGTTGTCCCGTCCTCACGCACTGCTGGCCCTTTCCTTGTTGTCGCAGGGGAGGCTGTGAAGGGTCCATGCCCGGATCGGAGTTTCACCCGACTTTGTGCCGTTAAGGTTAAATTCACCATGAATTTTAACCTGCCGCTAACCGACGCGTCGTCGGGCGCGATAGCGGGACCCGCATTAACGATAGGTTCACTATGAGCTTGGGGACGGGGAAAATCGCGGTAGTATCACCGTGCTCCAAGACGTGCAGGAAACTCCGGGTTTGGACTGTCGCCGGCTTCTCCAAGGGCTGGCGGAGGCGATCCCGGCAGGGTGGTTGAGAACAGACGATCGGCTGTGATGCGGGGAGGGGTGGGGGACCCCGCATAACAAGACCGACGCAGGAAGAAAGGCAGCGTTTCTCAGGCGCTGCCTTTTTCTTTTGCGGATCTATCTAGGATCGTGTCTCCGAAAGCGGTTTTCACCGGAGTGGAGTTGACCGTTCCGCGGGCTTGCGCTGGCCGCCCAAGCCGCCTATTTGGGCCCATCGCTCATCTGAGCCCGGCTTTTCAGGCATCCAACGTTGGACCCTCATCCCCCACAACGCGAACCGATCCTTACGCTTCCCGGCGCGCTGACGGTGTATGTCGGGCTGCTGATCGCGATCCATGCGGTGAGGGCGCTGTTGTTGCCGCAGGATTGGGACTACTGGGTGCTGGAAGTCTTCAGCTTCATTCCCAAGCGATATGACACCTCGCTTCTGGCTATTCCCATTGCCGGCGGAGAGGGCGCGAAGGTCTGGACCTTTCTCACCTATTCGCTGCTGCACGCCAATCTGACTCATATCATCTTCAACATCCTGTGGTTGTTGCCGTTCGGCAGCGCCGTTGCGCGGCGGTTCGGCGCGATCCGCTTCTTCCTTTTTATGGCGGTGACCGCCGCCTCCGGGGCAGCGGCACATCTTCTGACCCACGAACATGCCCTTGCACCGATGATCGGTGCTTCGGCGTCGGTATCCGGTGCGATGGCCGCGGCAATCCGTTTTGCCTTCGTGCGTGGCGGGTTTCTCTCGTTCCGCCGCGGCGATGCCGATGCAGCGGCCACGGTACCGGCACAACCGTTGTGGCGTGCGTTGCGCGACCCGCGCGTGCTGGGATTTCTGGCGGTCTGGTTCGGCATCAACATCGTGTTCGGTGTCGGCTCCATCGGCATCGGGACCGAGGGTGTCTCGGTCGCCTGGCAGGCGCATATCGGCGGCTTCTTCGCGGGGTTGCTGCTGTTCTCGTTGTTCGATCCTGTCCCGCGCCGTGGCACCCGGGTTGCGCCGCCGGTATCAGACTGATCCGATCTCGATGCGCGGTTCCCTCGCTTGCGAGGTCGCGTGATTTCATCCATCATTCTGCTGCATTCAGGCGAGGTGCGGGGCGCGGCCTCTGATGGCGCTGCCCACCCAATCGCGTGAACGAGACGCGTCTGTTCGTCACATGCGCGTGAACAAAGTTGGCGCTGAAGGGTTGCCTGAAGGCGAAGAAGGTCGAGATCGCGTGTCTCGTACCGCGCGATCGCTTTTTGGGAGGCGACTATGACCGTGCGCTCTATTCTTGATTCCAAGGGTCATCACATCGTTAGCATCGAGCCCGACATGAAGCTGTCGGACGCGGTCAAGCTTCTCGCTGAGCGGCGCATCGGCGCCGTGCTGGTCATCAAGAATCAGCGGATCGAGGGGATTCTGTCGGAGCGCGACATCGTTCGCGTATTAGGCCAGCGTGGCGCGGGCGTGCTCGATGAGCCGGTGCGTGAGGTCATGACCCGCAAAGTCGTTGGTTGCCGGGAGAAGGACACTGTTGCCGAAATCATGGAACCCCTGACCGCAGGCAAGTTCCGGCACTTGCCGGTGCTGGAAGGCGACTCGATCGTCGGCCTGCTTTCGATCGGCGACGTCGTTAAATGGCGCGTCATGGAGTTCGAACGCGAGCAGGAAGCGTTGCAGGACTATATCAAGACCGCCTGAGAGGATTTTTTGATTCCGACCGCCATTGTCAGTGGACGTCCGATCCGCTGACGATGGCGATTATTAGCTACTCGCATCGGATTTGCGGTCGATGTCGGTCGTCTCCATCACCGCGCCGGGCGCGAGAATGTCGATGGCTTCCTGAATCGCTTCGATGGCGCGCTCGGCGGCGCGCGCACCATGAGCGATGGCTTCCTCTGCCCGATGGAATTCGAACCAGCCGATCTGACCGACGCGCGGTGCGATCAGAAGATCCGGTGGATCGCCAGCCAGCCGCGCGCGCGTAATGCGATCCTGCATGATATTGAAGGCGTCGATCATCACGGTGGAAATGCCGGGCCGGCCGCCGCCGCCGAAGAACTCGCGTTTCATCGTGCGCTCTGGCGAGGAAAAGAACTTGCCGATGCCGCGTTTCGGCGGTGGCGGTGTTTCCTCGACCGTCGGCGGCAGCGGGTCGGGCGCGGTGCCATGCGAGAAGATGGTTGTCGCGTGGCCGAACACGTCGGTGCTGAGATTGGCGGCGATGACGATTTCGGCGCCAAGCGCGCGGGCCGTCGACACCGGCACCGGATTGACCAGCGCGCCATCGACCAGCCAGCGGTCGCCGACCAAGAACGGTGCAAAGATTCCCGGCAACGCGAATGACGCGCGCATCGCATCGACAACCCGGCCATGGGTCAGCCAGATTTCGTGACCGGTGCGGACTTCGGTTGCCACCGATGCGAACTTCATCGGCAAATCTTCGATCAGCGTTTCGCCGAGTGCGGCTTCCAGTTGCGCGGCAAGCTTCTCGCCGCCGATCAGGCCGGAGCCGTTCAGCTTGATGTCGAGATAACCGAAAATGTTGCGGGGTTGCAGACCGCGCGCCCATTCTTCCAGTTTATCGAGGTGGCCGGACGCATAGCTGCCGCCGACCACGGCGCCGATCGAGGTGCCGACCACGACGTCGGGGACGATGCCGTGCGCAATCAGCGCGCGCAGGATGCCGATGTGAGCGAATCCACGTGCTGCGCCGCCGCCGAGCGCAAGACCTACGATCGGGCGTCGGGTCGGGCCCAGGCCCACTTTGACGCGGCCGTTGCCGTTGTTCGGTGTTTTCCCCATCGGACTCTCAATGTTGTGCGTCGGGGATAGTCCCAATGGGCCGAAAATGCCAGCGATCCGAGCCTGCGATTGACTGATACGCCGCGGACTCATGGCTTGAGCGCGACCTTCGACCTTGAGGCTTGAATTTGCCGCGTTTTAAGTCAAAAAGCAGCCCGATGATGTTGACGGGCGGCAGCAGGGGAAAGGCCAAAGCGTGCGCGGCATGGGCGTGCGTGTTCGCATGCCTGTGGATCCTCGTAGGCGCAACGCCCGTGGCGGCGCAACTGTTCAGCGACCGTCCGCCGCCTGTTCCACCAGCGTCGGTTCCAGAAGCGCCATCCGCACCCGCCATCAGCCTCGCACCGCCGTCAGGTCCGGCATCCGGGCCGCCATTGCCGGCGGCATTGACGCAACCTCCGGTGTCGGCCGTTACGCCGCCGCCGGCTGCCGCGGTTGCGCCCGTTGCCCCTGCGCCGAACCATGCGGTGCTGGCGCTGACGGCGCGCTACGGCAAGGATCTGCCGGTCATCAATGGCGGTTTGGTCTGGCGTGTTTTCTCCGACAAACCGGACGAGAGCGGCGCGTTCAAATTGATCCGCGAGGACAAAGGCGCGACCCCGAACATCGCTCTGCCGCCGGGCAACTATATCGTGCATGTCGCGCTCGGCCTCGTCACTGCCGCGCGCTCCGTGACCCTCCGCTCCGATACGGATCGCGAATCGTTTCTGTTGCCGGCGGGCGGGCTACGCATTGAGGGCCGCGTCGGCACATCAAAAATTCCGGCGAACCAGATTTCCTTCAGCGTCCACAAAGGCAGCCAGTTCGACTCCGGTGGTGAAAGCGCGGCCTTGGTGCCGAACGCGACGCCCGGCGACGTGGTGATTTTGCCCGAGGGCACCTACAACATCATTTCGAACTACGGCGATGCCAATTCGGTGGTGCGCTCCGACATCCGCATCCAAGCCGGCAAACTGACGGACGCGACGATCACGCATCGCGCTGCGGTAATCACGCTCAAGCTGGTGGGCGAGAAGGGCGGCGAGGCATTGGCCAATACGGCGTGGTCGGTGATCACGCCCGGCGGCGACGTCGTCAAGGAATCGATCGGCGCGTTCCCGCGCGTGATTCTGGCTGAGGGCGAATACCGTGCCATCGCCAAGAACGAAGGCAAGGTATTCGAGCAGTCCTTCAACGTCGTCAACGGCGTTGACAGGGAAGTCGAAGTCGTTGCGCGATAAGTCGCGCGAGGCGATCAGAATTTCGTCACGATATCCGCCAGCGTCGGACGAGGACGATCCTCGTTCGCCTTCTCTGACTTGCCGATGTGGACGAAGCCGGCGAGTTGTTCGTCGGCTTTGAGGCCGAGCGCCGCGAGCACGTCGCGATCGTAGGCAAACCAGCCGGTCAACCAGTTGGCGCCGTAGCCGAGCGCGGTGGCTGCCGTGACGATGTTCAGCGCGCTGGCGCCGGCGGAGAGCTGCTGCTCCCACGGCGGCACTTTTGGATGCGCCTTCGGCGAACTGACCACCGCGATCACCAGCGGCGCTTCGGTGAGACTGGTCCGTGCGCGTGCGATGTCTTCAGACGGAGCGTCCGGATTTCGCTTGGCGAAAATGTTCGCGATGATATCGCCAGCACGGTTGCGTGCGTCACCCTGGAAGATGATGAAGCGCCACGGGGCCAGCTTGCCATGATCGGGGACGCGTGCGCCGATGGTCAGGATGGTTTCGAGCTCGCTCTCGGTCGGAGCAATGCTGTTCATATCGCGCGGCTTCACCGAGCGGCGCGTCTTCAGAAAATTGATGAGGTCGGACATTTATTCGGGCTGCTTTTTGAAGGGAGTATGTTTCGCACAAGAAGCGGCCGATGATTGCGGCCGCTGCTGAATCTGCAATCGATGTAGCTCCGCAAACGCCCGGCACAAGGCCGGACGCTGCTACTTCGAGGCAATCTAAATGCCGGGCGTGGCGGTTTCCGCGCGAGCGCGCTTGACGTCCGGCGGTGTGGCTTCCTCGACCAGCGCCGCCAACGCATCGGCGAGAGGCAACACGGTCTGACCTTCGTGGCCGAGGCGGCGGATCGACACCGAATGAGTTTCGGCTTCCTTCTTGCCGACCACGAGCAGCGCAGGGATCTTGGCGAGCGAATGTTCGCGCACCTTGTAGTTGATCTTCTCGTTGCGCAGGTCGAGTTCGACGCGCAGCCCCACACGTTTCGCCGCAGCGGCGACCTGCTTCGCGTATTCGTCGCCTTCGGACGTGATCGTGGTGACGATCGCCTGCACCGGCGCGAGCCAGAGCGGGAAGTGGCCGGCGAAGTGCTCGATCAAAATGCCGGTGAAGCGCTCCATCGATCCGCAGATGGCGCGATGGACCATGATCGGGACTTTCTTCGATCCGTCGGCGTCGATGTAGAACGCGCCGAACAGGCCGGGCAGGTTGAGGTCGACCTGCGTGGTGCCGCACTGCCAGTCGCGGCCGATGGCGTCGCGCAGCACGTATTCGAACTTCGGCCCGTAGAATGCGCCTTCGCCCGGATTGATCGCGGTCTTGATCCGGCCACCGGACTTGCTCTCGATCTCGCGCAGCACCGTCGCCATCACGCGTTCGGCGTGATCCCAGCTCTCATCCGTGCCGACGCGCTTCTCCGGACGCGTCGACAGCTTGACCACGATGTCGCCGAAGCCGAAATCCGAATAGGTCGAGAGGATCAGTTCGTTGATCTTCAGACATTCCTCGGCCAGTTGCTCCTCGGTGCAGAAGACGTGCGCGTCGTCCTGCGTGAAGCCGCGCACGCGCATCAACCCATGCATCGCGCCGGACGGTTCGTAGCGATGCACGATGCCGAATTCCGCCATGCGCAGCGGCAGGTCGCGGTAGCTTTTCAGGCCGTGCTTGAAGATCTGCACATGGCCGGGGCAGTTCATCGGCTTCAGTACGAACCAGCGCTTGTCCTCGGCTTCGTCGCCGGCCGACTGCGCCGCGAACATGTTCTCGCGATACCAATTCCAGTGGCCCGAGGTCTCCCAGAGTACCTTGTCGAGAATCTGCGGCGCGTTGACTTCGTCGTAGTCGCCGGCAAGGCGGCGACGCATGTAGGCCACCAGCGACTGGAACAGCGCCCAGCCCTTGGCGTGCCAGAACACGACGCCCGGACCTTCTTCCTGGAAGTGAAACAGATCCAGTTCGCGACCGAGCTTGCGATGATCGCGCTTCTCGGCTTCCTCGATCTGTTTCAGGTAGGCGTCGAGTTCTTCCTGCTTGGCGAAGGCGGTGCCGTAGATGCGCGTCAGCATCGGATTGTTGCTGTCGCCGCGCCAGTACGCGCCGGCCACCTTCATCAGCTTGAAGGCGTTGCCGATCTTGCCCGTCGAAGTCATATGCGGGCCGCGGCACAGATCGAACCAGTCGCCCTGGTAATAGATCTTGATCGGCTCGTCGCCGGGGATGGCGTCGACCAGTTCGACCTTGAAGTTCTCGCCCTTGTCGCGGAACACCTGCTTGGTCTTTTCGCGATCCCACACATCCTTAGTGAACGGCTGATCGCGCCCGATGATCTCGCGCATCTTCTTCTCGATGGCGGCGAAGTCGTCCAGCGTGAACGGCTCGTTGCGGAAGAAGTCGTAATAGAATCCGTTCTCGATCACCGGGCCGATGGTCACCTGCGTGCCCGGCCACAACGATTGCACGGCCTCGGCGAGCACGTGCGCGCAATCGTGGCGGATCAATTCCAGCGCGCGGGGATCGTCGCGATTGATGAATTCGATGCGCGCGTTCTGCTCGATCGGGTCGGCCAAGTCGGTGATGACGCCGTCCAGCGCCATCGCAACTGTGCGCTTGGCGAGCGATGGCGAGATACCCTTGACGATCTCGAGGCCGGTCACGCCCTTGTTGACATCGCGGCGGGCGCCGTCGGGAAAGGTGAGGGTGACGTTCAGGGATTCGGCAGGCTTGAGGTTGGCGAGGCCAAACTGGAATCCGGAGGCGGGCTTGGTCTTGTCGTCTGACATTCTGATCTCCTCTGGCTCACTCCTGCGAACGAGCGCAGGTAAGCGGAAAGCAGCGGTATAGCAGTCGCCCGGCGACTTGCAACGGTTGAAAACCACTCCCGGGACGCCACATCAGACCGGCCCGGCCATGGGGGGTGAGGCGCCGAGGTTGTTGTGGACGCATCACATTTATTTTCATGCAACTGCATTAAAATCATGATATGAGGGCTTGGTGAAAACCTCCTTCGCCCCCACCGCTTTGTTGCTCGGCAATTTCGTCATCGGCACCTCGATCATGGGGCCGAGCGGCATGCTGAATGAATTGTCCTCCGATCTCGGCGTTTCGATTCGCGACGCAGGATTGTTGATCACCTTCGGCGCGGCCGCCTTATTTATCTGTTCGCCATTGAGCGCCTGGCTGACCGGCCGTTTCGATCGACGCAAATTTCTCGGGAGTCTCGTTCTGTTGCTGGCGCTCTGCAATCTGGCGTCGGCCTTCGCGCCCGACTACGCGACGTTGATGGCGATCCGACTGGTGATGATGGTGGTGGCGGCGCCATTCACCCCGCAAGCCGCCGGGACGGTGAGCTTGATCGTACCCGTCGAGAAACGGGGCAGCACGATCGCTTACGTCTTCCTCGGCTGGTCCTTGGCGGCCGCGGCCGGCTTGCCGATGGTGACGATCATCGCGGGATATGCCGGGTGGCGAACGGCATTCCTGTGCATTTCGGCGTTGTCTTGCATCGGCTTCCTGTTGCTGATCTGGCGATTGCCGCCGCGTGTGAGCGGTGTCGCGGTCGAACTCAAGACGTGGGTTTCGCTCGGCCGCAATCCGTTGGTGGTCATGTTGCTGCTGATCACTGTTTTGCAGATGTCCGGACAGTTCGTGATCTTCACGTTCATGGCGCCGCTTCTGACGCGCCTTGCGGAGGCAACGCCGGCCGCCATCGCGGTGGTGTTTTCGCTCTACGGCATCTTCGGATTCATCGGCAACGTTGCGGCGACGCAATTGGTCGACCGATGGGGCGGCTACAGAACTTCGCTGGTGTTCGTCACGGTGCTGCTGATCGGCATGTCGGCCTGGGCGATCGGAGCGGGGATGCTCGCGGCGATGGCAATCGGTGTCAGCATTTGGGGACTGGGGTTTGCATCGAGCAACTCGATGCAGCAGGTTCGGCTGGTCGGCGCCGCGCCGCTCTTTGCGGGCGCGTCGGTATCTCTCAACACCTCGGTGTTGTATGTCGGCCAGGCCATCGGCTCCGCGATCGGCGGGATGCTGTTTGTGCGCGACATGCTTCACACCGCCGGTTATGTCGCGGTCGCTTTCGTTGTCGTGGCGTTGCTGGTGGTGTTGATGACGCGACGTTTCGAAACGGCGAGTGTTGCGGAGGAGGGTGTCTGAGGCGCTGTCGCGTCAGTCACAGAGGCGCGTCAGCATTGCACGGAAATTGACGCCGGGAAGTTGCATCGCATCGCCTTCGAGTTCGACGATGTCGCCGGTCATCACGCCCTTGAGCGTCAAGGTTACCCTGTCGACGCCGAACAGCGGCTTGAAGCTCGGGTCCTGATTGTGTCGTTGGGTCGAGACCTTGACCACGATATCGTCGTGGGTGCCGCTGTAGCTTCCGATGAATGCAAAAGCTGAATTGCCGCCGCGGACTTTTCCGTCAATCGCATAAACGACGCCGCAGCCTGTTCCGTGGACCGTATGGAACTCGACCGAATAAAGCCCGTTGCGCACGTCAGCCCGCCGCGATGGTGATAATAGCGCTGATCCTATGACCTGATGCGGCGGGGAACAATCAGGAAGTTGCACAACCGGACACACAACTTCAGCGTTGGATGTCATTGACGCCACGCCAGCGTGCGTAACGCCACGGCAGAAACCACTTCGCGCCCGCCGGCCGCGCCTGCGGAACATTATCGATGCCCGACGTTCCCCACGGCTGGCAGCGCAGCAGGCGCGCCAGCGTCATCCAGCCGCCCGCCCATAAGCCAAAGCGGCCGATCGCTTCGTCCGCGTAGACAGAGCAGGTGGGGAGATGGCGGCAATTGTAGCCGACCAGCGGCGAGAGGGTGTGGCGATAGCACCAGATCGCCGCTTGCCCCGTCCGGCGTGGCATGTTTTTCAGCGCCGTCGCGCAGTGGGGGCAGGGCGAAGTCATCAGCGTTCGATAGTCCTGATCGGTGGGTTGCGTGGGTGGAACCGTTCGGGTTGGCATTTGCGACACACTTTCTGAAATATCGCATGTTTGATATCGCAAGGCAGCAAAAGACAGTTGGAGTGTGGTTCGCGTCCGACTAGGCTTGTTCGTGACAAATTGATTGCGCTTTATCGTCCGGCCGATTGATTGCGGTCGGGGGAGGGGAGTTTGTGAGCGCCGCTGTTCTGCTGAAGGCCCGTGTCTCGACGACGCTGATGATCGCGCTCGTGGCGATTTCGCTGGGCGTGCTTACCATCGCGGCGTGGCCGGCGCGCGCCCGCGATGTCGTCGACATTCGCAAATTACCTATGCGCTTCGAGTGGGTTCCTTGCCAGGACCAGTGTCGCGGTTGGATCAGCGCCACCGGCGTGATCACTTCCGAGACGCCGAAAGCCTTTGAGGATTTTGCTCGGGACCGCGATCTGACCGGTGCCACGATGGTGCTCGATTCAAGCGGCGGCTCGGTGAATGATGCGATCGCGCTTGGGCGCGTGTGGCGAGGCCTTGGCCTGCTGACGACGGTGGGCGCCACCATCGATAGCCCGCGATCGGCGACCGGTACCGCCGCTGTCATACCGGATGCGTCCTGCGAGTCGATGTGCGTTTTTCTGCTGCTGTCCGGCAAGGTGCGTTACGTGCCGCCGGGTGCGCGGGTGCGCGTCCATCAGATATGGATGGGCGATCGTGCCAACGATGCCCGCGCCGCCAACTACACGGCGCAGGATCTGATGATCGTCGAGCGCGATATCGGCCGTCTTGCCAAATACACTTTTGACATGGGCGGCTCCGGCGATCTTCTGGAGTTGGCGTTGAGCATTCCGCCGTGGGAAGCGCTGCATCAGTTGTCGCAAGCGGAACTGCGGCAGACCAATATCGTGACCACTGATGCTGTCGCCGACGTGCTGCCACCACGGACAAACGACCCTGGGACGCCGGTCGCGGCGGGAGGCCGCAAGCCGATCCAGGATCGCTTCTCAAGCGGTGTCGCAAATGCGACGCCAACGCTGTCGGCTATCAAGACCACGAAAACAGCGGAGGCGGCGGCCCCGGTCAGCGGTGCTGCGTCGCCTAGTGGTCAGGCGCAGGTCCAATAGCGCGAAGATTCTTCGTCAGCTTTCGGCGTCGCTAAGCTGCGTAGCCTTAGCCTCGATCTGGCCGATGGCGTCGACGACGGCGTCGAAGGTCAGCATCGTCGAGGCGTGACGGGCCTTGTAGTCCCGCACCGGCTCGAGGAATGCGATATCGGCCCACTTGCCGTCCGGCGGCGGACCGTTTTCCTTCAGCATCCGGCGGACGGTTTCGCGCAACTCCCGCAGTTCTTCCGCCGTTGAGCCGACCACGTGTTGAGCCATGATCGAGGAGGAGGCCTGCCCCAGAGCGCAGGCTTTCACGTCATGAGCGAAATCGGTCACCACCGGGCCGTCCATCTTGAGATCGACCTTGACGGTCGAGCCGCAGAGCTTGGAATGGGCGGTGGCGGAGGCGTCGGGGGAGGCTAGGCGCCCCAGTCTCGGAATATTCCCGGCCAGGGCGATGATGCGCTGATTGTAGACGTCGTTGAGCATGGCGATTGAGGCCCGGACTTGCGCCGATCGGATCGGTCGCTCCGGTATCCGCCCTTGGCGGTCCGGTTCGCTACCCTATATAAGTGTCGGAACGAGAAAATACAGTCTCGTCAGCCTTCCGCCGCAAAATCGAGCGATCAACGCCGGCGATGGCGATGTTTTGCACGGTCGGACTCAGGCGTCCGGCGGCCTTTGGTCGCCCCGTCTGCCCGGTGACACTCCGGCCCATTGGGCCGGTCGAACGGAGTGAGGATGGACGCATTGATCAAGCCGCTGCGCGCGGGCAAGGCCGCCGACGATAAATCTTCCACACTTGGGCCCACTGAGGCCAAGGCCACGGATTTGCGCGTGCCCGAGGGCCGGCCCGCCCAGTTGGACCCGTCGGATTATCTGGAGGCGGCGATTCGCCCCGACCAGCCCCGGCCGTCGCGCGACGAAGCCGAGCAGGCGGTAAAGACGCTGCTCTCTTACATCGGCGAAAATACCGAGCGTGAAGGTCTGCTGGATACGCCGCGCCGAGTGGTGGAAGCTTTTGACGAACTGTTCCAGGGTTATCAGCAGTGCCCGGCGGAAGTCCTCAACCGGACCTTCGGCGAGACGGCCGGGTATGACGATTTCGTGCTGGTGCGGGATATCCCGTTCACCTCGCATTGCGAGCATCACATGATGCCGTTCTACGGACATGCGCATATTGCCTATGTGCCGGTGGAGCGGGTGGTCGGCCTGTCCAAGCTGGCGCGATTGGTCGATATCTTCGGCCATCGGCTTCAGACCCAGGAGCATCTGACAGCCCAATTGGCGGCGGCGATCGACGAGGTGTTGAAGCCGCGCGGCGTCGCGGTGATGATCGAGGCCGAGCACACCTGCATGTCGGTGCGCGGCGTGCGCAAACACGGCGCTTCGACCCTGACGACGCGGTTCACCGGTATCTTCCGGGACAATCACGCCGAGCAGGCGCGCGCTTCATGTCCGTGGTGCGCGGTCCGCAGCGATAGCGCCGAGCGCGTCCGCGCAAAAGCGATCTGAAATCAAGGCGTATGGGGCTGGTCTTCATGCGCCGGATCAAAATGCCGCGTGTGGTGCGACGACTGCATTTTGAATTATCTAGAGTATAATGATTTGTGTCGATCTATCTGAAACTCCTTCGATTTATGACGTTCTAGAATGTTCCGTCGCTGAGGTTCCGCTGTGTCCACGTCCGCCGATACGCACGATCTTGAAGAAGGGCTGTGGCTGCGTCCGAAGTTCGATGCCGCCGGGCTGGTGACTTGCGTGACCACCGACGCTGCCACCGGCGACGTGTTGATGGTCGCGCATATGAATGACGAGGCACTGCGCCGGACCATCGCCAGCGGCGAGGCCTGGTATTACAGCCGCTCGCGCGGGGCCTTGTGGCGCAAGGGCGAAAGCTCCGGCAACATCCAGCGTGTTGTCGAATTGCGGGTCGACTGCGATCAGGACGCGGTCTGGATTCGGGTCGAGCAGGCCGGCGGCGCGGCCTGCCATACTGGCCGGCACTCATGTTTCTATCGCGCTGCCATTCGTGGTGGCGACGGCAAGCTGGCCATGGTCGATGCCGACAAGGTGTTCGATCCCGAGCAGGTCTACGGCAAGTCGTCCTGACCGTCCGCCGGCCCTCTTTAACCTGCCATTAACCATGATCGCCCAGGGTTGATCCCGATATGCGAAGACGCGCCGTTTGGGAGAACGGCCGTATTTGCAGACAGGGCCGTCCGGCGCGGATGATCGCTTCGTGGGCGGCGCGACTATGTCGCGGGGAGCAGGGCACGGGTCATGTCGGTCGATGCCGCGAGCGCCATTACGACGGCCGCGAACGCCTCGCGAAACCGCGTGACGGGTGCGATTCAACAGGCGGCGGCCACCACCGGCACCAGTTTCGAATATCTGCTTGCCACCGCGAAGATGGAATCCAACTTCAATCCGAGCGCGGTGGCGACGACGTCGTCGGCGCGAGGCCTGTTTCAATTCATCGACCAGACCTGGCTCGGCACCGTCAAGGAAGCCGGCGCGGCGCTGGGTTACGGCCAATATGCCGATGCCATCACGCGCTCGCCCTCCGGCGGCTATTCCGTGAGCGATCCGGCGATGCGCAAGGCCATTCTCGATCTGCGCAACGATCCCGCCGCCAGCGCCGCGATGGCCGGGGTGCTGACGCATTCCAACGGCTTCAAGCTAATCGGGGCGATCGGTCGCCGGCCAACCGACAGCGAGCTTTACATGGCTCACTTCATGGGCGTCGGCGGCGCCGCCAAGCTGATCGTCAACGCCGAGAACAATCCTGGCGCGAGCGGCGCCCAACTGTTTCCAAGCGCAGCCGCCGCCAACCGTCCGATCTTCTATGACCGGAGCGGCCGCCCGCGCAGTGTGTCCGAAGTCTATTCCGTGCTGTCGTCGCGCTACGCCAGCGCCGCGCGCTCGGGTGTGGCCGGCACTGCCGTGGCCTCTGCGAGCGCGGCTTCGGCGGTTCGAGTGGCATCGGCTCCCGTCGACAATGCGGCTTATCTGTCCAGCTTTCCGGATGCCCGCGCGGTGAAGCCGGTGTCTGCCGGGCAGCCGTCGCAAGATCTGTCGTTTCGTACGCTATTTCAAACCGGCGACCGGGCGCAGCCGGTATCGCAGGCCGTGCAGCAACTCTGGGCCAATGGCCAATCGCAGTCGGCGGCGGCGTCGGACGCATTGCGCGCGACGCCCGAAGTCCGTGCACCGCGGCCATTCGACCTCTTCAGCGATCGCGCCGGCATTTTCAGCAGCTAGAAATCGCCGTCTTAGCTTCTCGCGCATAAGCGAGCAGGCTCGCGATCCTTAACAAATCCTCAATCGACGCAGCGGGTTATGGTGAACCCTTTGTTAAGCGTCATGGTTTATTTTGTCTGACAGTGGCATCACGTTTGGTGTCTTGATGTTGCGTAGGCCTGAACAAGCATGATCGTTCGGCAGTTCATTTCCTGGGTACGTACCGCGCCTGCCGGTGAGCGCGCGGAGGCCACACGATCTTTGGCGCGCGCCTGGCTGATATCCAATCTTTCCGAAGACGATCGCGCAGCAGCGGAAGGCGCGCTGCTGATGCTGCTGGACGATCCGTCGTCGCTGGTGCGCCAGACCATGGCCGAGGTCTTCGCCGGGAGTGCGCATGCGCCCGCCACCATCGTGCGTGCGCTGTCACTCGATCAATCCTCGGTGGCATTGCCGATCCTCGAACATTCGCCGCTGCTGATAGACGCGGATCTGGTCGATCTCGTCGCGACCGGAAATTCCGAGACGCAATGCGCGATTGCGCGCCGCGCCAATCTGCCGGCGTCGGTGTGCGCCGCCATTGCCGAGGTCGGGTCGCCGGCTGCCGCGCTCGAACTGATCGAGAACCCGCATGCCGAGTTGGCCTCATTTTCGTGGGATCGCATCGTCGAGCGTCACGGTCATCTCGCCGCCATTCGCGAATCGATGCTGGGGCTGGATGACTTACCGCCAGCGACGCGGCTGGCGTTGATCGAGAAACTCTCCAATACATTGGCGCAGTTCGTCGTCGCCCGTCGATGGCTCAGCTCCGATCGCGCCGAACGGATCGTGGTCGAAGCCCGCGATCGCTCGGCCGTCAATCTCGCGACCCGTTCGCGCGGTGACGAGACGGGGCAACTGGTGTCGCACTTGCGCGCTACCGGGCAACTTACGGCGGGGTTGATCCTGCGTGCTTTGCTGTCGGGCAATCTCGAACTGTTCGACCGCGCGCTGGTCGAACTGTCGGGACTTCCATCACAGCGCGTTGCGGCGCTGCTGTACGATCGTGGTGGTTCAAGCCTCGACGCGTTGCTGACCCGTGCCGGTTTGCCGTCCTCCACCTTCCCGGCGTTCCGCGCCGCGTTGGATGCGACCAACGAGATCGGCTTTGTCGGAACGATCGATGGCGCAGCGCGGCTGCGCCGCCGCATGGTGGAACGCGTGCTGACTCGCTGCGAGGCCGATCCGGACGTCTCCGAGCCGTTGTTGATCCTGCTGCGTCGCTTCGCCACGGAATCCGCGCGTGAGGAAGCGCGGGTGTTCTGCGATCAACTGGTGGCGGACGTCATCGATATCGCGCCGGAGCATCAACGCATCGCGGCGTAGTCGTCTCAACACGCGTCATTGCCGCGCTCGACCCGGCATCGATCAATTCATGACGATGGATGCGCGGATCAAGTCCGCACATGACGACGAGTGATATTGTCGGAACCCGAAAGAATCTACTCGCCCGGCACAATGCTCGGCGCGAGGATGGCCTCGAGATGTTCGGGGCGATCGTGGTTGACGGCCTTCAGGTAGTCGTCGGCGACGCCGCGCAGGTGAGCGCTCAAGGTTTCGGCGACGCCGATCCGATCGATATTGGTTTGTTCGCGGACGATGGCCTGAATGGCCTGCACGTGATGGGCGATCAGATCGGCCGGCACCGTCGCAATATCGGGCGCATGTTCGATGATGCGGCACAGGCTGTCGGCGGCCGCACCGGCGGCTGCGTATCCGAAGGTCGCAGCATCGCCCTTGATATCGTGCGCGGCCCGGAACAGTTCATCCCGCGCCGCTGGCGTGAAGCCAGCTTTGACGATCGTGTCATAGGCGGCGGCGAGTCGATTGCACTCCGCCTGCATCCAGTTGTCGAATTCGCCCGAGAGATCAGCCAATGCCTGCTCGGCGCGCGCGACGGGATCGTCCGCGTCCTTGTCTTCGACATACTGCACCGCATGACGCAGTGGATTGGGCTGCGTGATGACATGGTGGTCGGCATATGCTTGGACGTGCGGCGCGGGCGGCTTGGGTTTGGCCATCGTTCAATCCCTTGAGCGGGTTATCCCGGCATCCGTGCTTTGTCCATCAACGATGGCTGCTGCATGATATCGGCTTTGTTGCCGGTTCGGCGCTCCGGGCCGACATATGAACTGTTGACGTTGCGCCGTCGGTCCGGTCCGAAGTAATTTTTGGTCTTGATGAACGGGCGCGGGTTGGTGACGACGTTCATGATGCGTTGATGAAGACCCTTCGCCGAAATCGGCTTGGCGAGAAATTCGGTGACGCCGGCATCACGCGCCAGCGTGACGCGCCGCTTCTCCGAATGTCCGGTCAGCATGATGATCGGCGCGTAGGGATTGCCGTTGGCGTCCGGCTGCCGGATCATCTGCGCCAGTTCGAGGCCGTCGAAGATCGGCATCGCCCAGTCGGTGATGACGATGTCGGGCACGTAGTGGCTGAACATCTCCAGCGCGGTCGCGCCATCCTCGGCTTCGTACACTTCGCGCGCGCCGAACGAATGCAGCAGCGTGCGCAGAATCCGGCGCATGTGCGGGTTGTCGTCGGAGACGAGAAAGCGGAGCTTGTTGAAATCGATCCGGTACATCAAACGGCTCTGGACGCGGCGCCGGCGGAGGCCGATATACGCGGCGTTAACTATAGGCAGGTGCCGTTAAGGAATGGTTGCCGGCGTGCTTCGTCGAAGAGAGCGCCCGGTCAGTAGCCGAATTGCTCGCTCAGGATGCGTTCTTCGAGGCTGTGGCCGGGATCGAACAGCATCCGCATCGAAATCGTCTTGTCCGACAAAATCTCGACCCGGACCGCGTTGCGCGCCTCATCGTGATCGGCAACAGCCGCCACCGGTCGTTTATCGCTCTCCAGCACCTCGATCACTACGAACGCCGAATCCGGGAGCAGGGCGCCGCGCCAGCGACGGGGCCGGAACGCGCTGATCGGCGTCAGTGCCAGCAGAGCAGCGTTGATCGGCAGGATCGGACCCTGCGCCGAGAGATTGTAGGCGGTGGAGCCGGCAGGTGTCGCCACCATGACGCCGTCGGCGACCAGTTCGGCCATTCGCTCGCGTTCGTCGATCAGGATGCGCAGTCGCGCGGCCTGATGGGTCTGGCGGAAGACCGAAACTTCGTTGATGGCGTGATGCAGGTGCACGCTGCCGTTGCTGTCGGTCGCGCGCATCAACAGCGGATGGATCACAGTGTCACGCGCGGCGGCAAGCCGCGCATATAAATCCTCGGAACGATACTCGTTCATGAGGAAGCCGACGGTGCCGCGATGCATACCGTAGATCGGTTTTCCCGAACGCATCAGTTGATGCAGCGTCTGCAACATCAATCCGTCGCCGCCGAGCGCCACGACGACATCAGCTTTCGAAGGCGGATGATTGCCATAGGTCTTCACGAGGGCGTCGAGAGCTTGCTGGGCTTCCGCGCTCGTTCCCGCGACGAAGGCGATCCGGTTGTATCGCTTGGGTGTCGTCATCAACAATCGGCCCATGTGAGGCGCGTGGCGCGAGGAGCACGCCACTCGGTCGTCTATACGACCTTTGCCGCATTTGTCGAGCGGATCAATCTTTCTCGGTGAATCCGTGAACTGGCAAATACCTGTCGAACAACGAAAAGCCGGTACAGCGAAGCGTTGCACCGGCTTTTTTGGAAAGATCGCGTGGCTTCAATAGACGAGGCCGTTGGCCGATGTTTTGTCGAGCGCGGCTGCGAGCGAGCGATACTCGGCGCATTCGGTGCCGCACAACTGAGCAATGCGATGCAGGTGATATTGCGCCTGTTCGCGATTGCCCTGTTCGATCTGCCACAGGCCGTAATATTGCCAGGTGCGGACGTGGCTCGGGTCGGCCTTCAAAGCACGTTCGTACCAGGTCTGGGCGAGTTGGTAGTTGCCGAGCTTGCGATAGGAGTAGCCGATCAGATTTGCGACGTCGGCGCGGTCGTCGTGACGGAGCGCCTTCAACTGCTCGATCGCGCCGGCGTAGTCGTGGTTGTCGTAGATCGTTGCGTAGGCGTGGCGATAGCTCTGCAGAAATGCTGGATCGTCGGCACTGGATTTCTTTTTCTTTGCTTTCTTGGAATCTTTCGGTGCCGACTTGGTGGCCGGCGGTGCCGAGGGTTCGTCTGATCCGGCGGCGAAAGCGGGCGTGAACACCGATGGCATGGCCAGTGCCGCCGTCAGAACCGCGGCGGCCATCCATTTCATCACAGATTGGCTCATGGTTGCTCCTGTTCGTCCGGGTTGATGCGAATGGACCTTGGGTCAAGTACGCTTTGGATCAAACCTCCCGGCGACGGGAATATTCCATCACGGCGGCGCATTCTTGTCATCCGTTTTGCGGCAGGGCGGGGCGCCTCCCGCCGCCTGGTGATGACAAACAATTCATCCAGATGAACGAAGTCCGCCGACGGACTTCAGCCGGGGTTCAGTCACGGACCTCTAGGCTCGTATCCATGATCGACGAGCCCGGCCATTCGACCGGTCAACTTCGTGATCGAACAGGAGATGACCATGATCAAGACAATTTCCGCCGCGTTGCTCGCCGTGTCCATGCTCGCCGCACCCGCGATGGCTGCCGGCCCGTCGCATGCCCATACAAAGTCGGTCGCTTTCAGCGGCTCGCATGTCAGCACGAAAGTGCTCAACGCGCAGGCCCGGATGCACAAGCATCGCTCGGTGCGTCACCATCGCCACCTGCGTGGGCACCACGCCCACAAGCCGATCGTGATGCATCGCGGCCATCGCCACTAAGGCGCGCTGCATTAACGCCCGGGCTTCACGTCGGATCGACGTGAGCCCGGGTTTGTCTTGTCAGGCTAGGAATGCGTCGGCGACGGCGTCGAAGCCGCGCCGCCATGACAACGCATGATCGGGATCGAGCGGAATTGCTTCCGAAGCCAGCCGCACAATCACCAGTTCGGCCTCGGGATGGATGTAGATCCATTGGCCGTGAATGCCGAGCGCGCAAAGAACACCTTCGGTGCGATCGATCTGATACCATTTGCTGCGATAGCTGGCGCCGGGGAACAGTTCCGCGAAATCGCCGCGTGCCCATGCCGCGCTGGTGTCGTGCTCGTTGATATCGTCGATCCACCAGCCCGGCACCACCTGACGGCCATCGGCGCCGACACCGCGCCGCCGCATCATTTCGCCGAAGCGGGCGAGGTCACGCGGCGTCACGCAGATGCCGCCGGCGGCGCGCATCGCGCCGTGGGAATCTACCGTCACATAGCCGTCATGCTCCGCACCGAGCGGCCCCCACAGATACTCGCTGAGAATATCCGACAGCGGTTGATCGCAGGCGCGCTCATAGACCCAGCCGAGCACGTCGGTGTTGGTCGAGACATAGTGGAACGTATCGCCATGCGGCTTGCCGTCCGGACGCATCGTCGCCAGGAAGCGTCGCACGTCCGTGACTTCACGTCCGGGAGGAGGGATGTCCCAACCCATGGCGTAACGATAGCGGATCACGTCGCCGTCGGGATCGTCATAGTCCTCGACGAACTTGATGCCGACCGTCATGTCGAGCAGATGGCGCACGGTGGCGTTGCCATAAACTGAGCGTTCGAGTTCGGGCACGTAGTCGGTGATGAGATCGTCGGGGTCGAGCAGGTTGCGATCGGTCAGAATGCCGCCGAGCGAACCGCAGATCGATTTGCTGACGGAGAACACGATATGCGGCGTTCGCGCATCCATGCCATTGGCGTACCACTCGGCGGCGATGCGTCCGCGTCGCAACATCACCAGCGCATCGGTGTGGGTGTCGCGCAACGCTTTCGCCAGAGTTGTGGGCTGGCCACCGATACCGACGAATTCGATATCCTCGATGCTTTCCAGGCTTGCTTCGAATGGCTTGCCCGGATGCGTCGCCGCGATATTCGCGGTCGGCAGCAGGCGGCGCACGTTGCGGTAGCTCCAGCTATTGAACGGCGACTGACGCCAGTTCGCCAGCGTCACTTGCCTGTCCGGCGTCGGCGGATAATCGTTCATCAAATCTTTGGCGATCATGTCGTCTCCCTGGCCCCGTCGTGGCGCACGATAACGCGCCCGCGAGCGTTGATGGCTGCGCGGGTAGTGTAGAGACAGATCGATTCCGATGGAACCCGGAGCGGCGCTCTGACACAGTTACGTACGAACGTTGCTATTTGAATGCCATCACGCAACCAAATTGATGCCACGTTGTTTCAAGAGGGTCTTCTCACAACAAGGGGACCTGCCATGAAGACGTTTGTGTTCGCGACGGCTGCATCGTTCGCGCTAGCTGTATCGGCCGTAAGTGGGGTTGCGAATGCGGCGGACCTGCCGCCACGGCCTTATACGAAAGCGCCACCGCCGGTAACCGCGCCGGCCATCGTCTACAACTGGACCGGCTTTTACATCGGTGGTCATCTTGGCGGCGTGTTCTCGGGCGATAGTGGTCTGCAAGGCAGCGATGCGCGGTTCATGGGCGGCGTGCAGGGCGGCTACGACTATCAGTTCGCCAACAACTGGGTGCTGGGTCTGGAGGCGAATTATAGCTGGCTGGCTTCGGCAGGCGGCGGTGTGCTGTTTCCGGGCGGAACGGTGGCCTCGCTGGATAATCGCGGCCTGGGATCGGTCACTGGCCGACTCGGTTTCACCACCGGGCCGGTGCTGCTCTATGCCAAGGGCGGTTACGCGTTCAGGGACAGCAATCTTGACGTGAGCTTCGCCGGCGTTTCGCAACCGTTCAGCGTCGACGGAAATCGCAAGGACGGCTACACCGTCGGCGCCGGTCTTGAATATATGTTCGCGCCGAATTGGTCGGCCAAGGTCGAGTATCAGTACTACAACTTCGGCAACACCACATTCACGGCCGGTCCGGCCGATATCGTCGGCACGAGCTTCCGCAACGACGAACATACGGTCAAGGCCGGCTTGAATTATCGCTTTGGCTGGGGTGGTCCGGCGGCCTCGAATTACTAACGGCTTCGAGGTAGTGTTCATTGCGCGATTTGAAGGGCCGGCCGTTGAGCCGGCCTTTCGTTTGCGTGACGCTGGATAATCGTAAGCGGTCGAAACGACCTTAGATGTCGCCGAGATCGAAGGCGCCAAGCCGGAACTCATCCGGTGTTTCACCGAGCGGCGTCACCGCGACCAGCGTAAATGACGCGTGAGGATGATCCTGCCAGATGGCGATGTCCTCGGCTGTGACCGTGAGCCAGCCGAACCTAAAAAGATACCGGCCGGGTTCCGCGACCTGACCGACCTCCCGCCACGCGATTTTTCGTGCGCAAACGTGTGTCACGGCGATGACTCCGTGAGGGCCGGTTGCCCGGCCGGTTGTGCCGATCGGCCGCGCTAGCTGGCGGCCGCAAACGATCATAATGTGATGTCGGGAGAATTGTCAGCGCCGTCGCGGGATGATGCGGACGGAGGCGAGGTGGTGCCGGTTGAGAGGATTGAACTCCCGACCTTCGGTTTACAAAACCGCTGCTCTACCGCTGAGCTAAACCGGCTGCCGGGCTGACTGCTAGCAGCGCAATTCCGTCGCGACAAGTCCGAACGCCACCGGTTGTCGGCGTATTTGCATCGGTGCGGCACCGGTCGCGTTAAGGATTCCTCGCCCGATTGGTTGCAATTGGGCAGTGCGGAAACCTTACGCGTTAGGCTTACTGGCAGAATGCCGCGCGGTCTTAACCCCTGACGCACGCCGTTCGGTTACGGTGATCCATCATTTAAGGACACTCGAGATGCGTGCGGTTTTCGCACTGATGATGCTGGTTGGGGTGCCGTTGGCGGCTTCGGCCAATGACGGCTTTTCCGTCGTGATTCCGGGGCGCGCGGGCGTCCCGATCATTATTAATGGCATCGATGCGTCCTATGCCGTCGTCGAAAGCGACTGGGGCCTGGCGAAAAACGTCCATATGCAACCGACCATCTACGGTGGCCGCAGGGTCGAGCCGGAGCCCGAAGTCGGACATTACTATCCCAGCGCCGGCAAGATGCCGGGGTATGGCCGGCTTGAACGCGAGCCGCCCGCCAATCGCAAGCTGCCGCCGCAAGCCGAGAGCTACAGCCGGTCGTGGTCGGCGCGCTCCGCGCCGCCGCAGGCCGCCGCCGCGGTTCCGTTTTATCCCCCGACGGTGATCGCGGCGCCGCCAGACTACCGGAGGCCGCAGTGGCATCGGCGTGGACTGCTTCCTCGCCCCTAGACGATCGAACGACCAGAACACCAAGCATTCAAGAAACTGAACAGGAGAGAGTCATGCGTCAGATGTTTTCAGGACTAGCGGCCGCTGTTGTCGCCGTCGGCCTCAGTGCCGCGCCGGCCATGGCGTGTGGCTTCGGAGGTGGATTGTTTTCCAGCCCGTGCTCGCCATGCGGTCAGGCCTACGTCAGCCCGTGCGGCCAGAGCTATGCAACCGGTTACGGCTATGCCGGCTACAGCCACTATCAGCGGCTAGCGGATCCGTCGCCGCAATACTACTGGGTCAACCAAGGGCCGGTTTATGACGGTCCCGGCCAGTTCGCGCCGCGCCCGTATTATCGGGAGCGCACCGTTGTCGGTTGGCCGCGTCATTACGGCTACACCGGTGGTCCCTATGCCAACCCGATCAACCACTATCCCTACGGTGGCGTCGCCTGGCGCGGCCCGGCGATCCAGAGCTATCACTGGCGTCATCGCGTGCGCCCGGCGCATCTGCGGTACGGCTACCGTTCGCATTCCTATCGCTATGCGGCGCGGCCGAGCGTTCGTTACGGTTATAGCGCCCGCCCGAGCATCCGCTACCGTCACGGCCACAGCTACGGCGTTCGTTACGGTCATGCGCCGCGTCACGGCTATGCGGTCCATCGCAGCGCGCAGCGTGTCGTGAGCCCGCATGCCAATCACGCGCCGCGCTTCCGCGATAGCGGCAGCTATTCGTACCGCAGCGGTTTCCATCGCGGCGCACGGACGCATCAGCATCGCTGAGCCGTCTATCCGAGGGTATTCGAGGTCAGCGCTTGCCCCTGACGTGTTTGGATGCACGCGCGACCTCGACGAATGCCTTGACGAGAGGTGGCGGTTCTTTCCGCCACGCGACCCCGAGGTTGAAGCTCGCGAAACCATCCTTGATCGGGATGGCTTTGAGGTCCGGTGGAAGCGACGGGACGATTGACGCGCCGTAGAGCGTCACGCCCCGCTGCAAAGACAGCAGTTGGAATAACACGGGCACATCGTCGGTTTCTTCCCTGACAACCGGGAGAAAGCCGGCCTTGAGGCATACGTTGTCGATCAGCGACCGGAACGTCGCCCAGCGCTTTGGCGTTCCCATCACGAATGGGACGCTGGCAAGATCGGCAATGTTGATCGATGCCCGCTTCGCAAGCGGATGATACTTCGACAGCAGCACGACGAAGCGCTCGCTCGCGATGGTCATCTGTTCGAGGGGCGCCTTGCAGGCGTCGGTCAGCATGAATCCGATGTCGATCCGGCCCGACAGAAGCGCGCCGACCTGCTCATCCGACGCCAGCGAATAGAGCCCGACCTGCGCATCCGGAAACGCAGTGCGGAAACGCACGACAAGTTCAGGCATCACGCCGTTCGCCGCCTGGGCGGAATAGCCCAGAATGATCTCACCGGCATTGCCGGTCGCGATCTGCTTTGCGTTCCGAACCGCTTGCTCCAGTTGCTGCATGGCGTCGCCGGCCTGTTTGGCGAGGGCTGCGCCTGCCGTCGTCAACGTGACGCGTCGTGTCGTCCGATGGAGCAGGGCGAACCCTAACCGGCTTTCGAGTTGTTGAACGGCGCGACTGACAGCAGGCTGCGCGACATTGAGCTGTTCGGCGGCGCGTCGAAAATTCAGGGTCTCGGCAACGGTCAGGAAATAGCGAAGCTGGGTGAGGTCGTAGACCTGCATTGATGCCCATGAATTATCAATTGATGTGCGATTGATATTAGACTTGTCCGCTCGCCTTTGGTCAAGCTGCCGGCTTAAGCGCTCGTCATTGGAACCAAAGACACAATCGCCGGTCGGTACCGACTGGCAGGGGTTCTTCGCGATGACGCGACAAGTCCGGAACCCGATATCATGAGCAGTTCATCTTCGATTGTTTCGCCCTCGGTCAGCGTAGCTGTCGCCCAGTTCGCCGCGGTTGCGGATGTTTCCGCAAACCTTCAGACGATCGAACGCCTTGCCGAGAAGGCACGGGCAGGTGGCGCAGACGTCGCGGTGTTTCCTGAAGCATCGATGTATGCCTTCACCGCGCCGGCCGAAGAACTGGCCGCCGTCGCTCGCCGCGATGGTAAGAATTTCGAACAGACGCTTCTTGCAATCGCCAGGCGCATCGGGATCACGCTCGTCGTCGGCATGTATTCCGATGGCGGGGAGCCCCTGTCCCGCAATACGTTCATCGTCGCCGGCGCCGACGGGACGATCCGTGGTCGCTACGAGAAGTTGCATCTCTATGATGCGTTTCACTATCAGGAATCCGGCAAGAACGAACGCGCCCCGTTGCGCGAGAACTTTGCCGAACTGTGCACGTTCGACCTCGGCGGTCTCCGCTTCGGCGTGATGAATTGCTACGATCTGCGATTCCCCGAAATGGCGCGCGTGTTGATCGATCGCGGTGCCGATGTGTTGCTGCTCGGCGCCGGCTGGGTCGCGGGTCCCCTCAAGGAACTGCACTGGGAAACCTTGATCCGCGCCCGCGCGATCGAAAACACCTGCTATGTCGCGGCGGCCTGCCAACCCGCGCCCCTGTCGGTCGGCCTCAGTATGATCGTCGATCCGAGCGGTCTGATCGCAACCACGGTGGTCGGCGATGAAGGCGTCACGGTCGCGAAACTCGAAGCTTCTCGGCTGCGGGAAGTGCGCGAGGTGCTGCCTTGCCTGCAGCACCGTCGCTACGCCGTCGTGCCGGCGACCGAGCGCGCGCACGACGTTTCGCTTGCTCCGCGAGAAGCGGTTTCAACCCCTAAGCACATTGTGGAGAAGGTCCAATGACCATCGAATCGAGCGCCGGCATGGTGCCGAATTCTCATTCCTCGGTTGCCGCAGAGAGTGGCCTGCGTCGCGTACTGACGTCGGCCGCCATCGGCCAGTTCGTCGAGTGGTATGACTTCGTCGTCTATGCCTACTCCGCGGCGATCATCGCCAAGCTGTTCTTCCCGAACACCGATCCGACGGCCGCGCTGCTGGCGACATTCGGGATCTATGCGGTCGGTTTCGTGATGCGTCCGCTGGGTGGTTTCGTATTTGGCAGTCTTGGCGATCGGATCGGCCGCCGCCGCGTGCTGTCGCTGGTCATTCTCCTGATGGGCGGCGCCACACTCGGCATTGGCCTGCTGCCGACCTATAGCCAGATCGGCCTGATGGCGCCGATCCTGCTGGTGTTCTTCCGCCTGATCCAGGGATTGTCCGCCGCGGGTGAAACTGTCGGCTCCAATGCCTTCGTCGCGGAGCATGCGCCGTCGGATCGGCGGGGCCTGTTCGTCGGCTTCAACTATTCGTTCGCCAACCTGCCGCCGATCGCCGCAGCGCTGCTGGTGCTGCTGCTGACCAACGTTCTGAGCGGCGAAGATTATGCGTCGTGGGGATGGCGCATTCCGTTCCTGATCGGCGGACCACTCGCCCTGGTGGGTCTCTACATCCGCCACAAGGTCGATGAATCGCCGGCGTTCAAGGCAACGCAGGCCGCGCGCAAGGTGGCGACGTCGCCGCTGCGCGACGCGGTGCGCACCCAGAAGCAGGCGATGAGCTTCAGTTTCGCGCTGGCGGCGTTTTCGAGCCTCGGCTTCTATACGCTCGCGGGCTATTTCGTCAGCTATCTTATCACCACCGTCGGCCTCAACAGCAATGCGGCACTGATCTCCAACAGCGTTGCGCTGTTCGTCGCCTTCGTGACGATGATCGTCGGTGGCCATCTGTCGGATCGCTTCGGCCGCAAGAAGCTGTTAATTGCCGGCCTCGTGCTCAATGCCGTCACCTGTATTCCGGCCTATCTGATCGCCGCGCAGGGAAGCCTTGCGACCGCGATCATCGGCCAGAGCCTGTTGGCGTTCAGTTGCGGATTGTTCTGGGGACCGGTCGGTATCGCACTGCTCGAACTATTCCCGACGCGTACGCGCTACAGTGCGTCGGCCGTCAGCTACAATCTTGCCTACACCATCTTCGGCGGCACCGCGCCGCTGCTCGGCACCTGGCTGGTGCTGCAAAGCGGCAGCAAGCTCGCGCCAGCGATCTATATGTGCGCGGTTTCCATCGTGGTTTTGCTGGTGGTGCTGCGTATTCCGGAGACCTACCGGACGTCGCTGGTTCACGACGAAGATCTGCGGCAGGCCTGATCGGTCGCCGATAGCCAATCGCGATGCCCGCATGCTCTCAGGCGTGCGGGCATTTCGTTATTGCATCAGGCCGAGCCGGCTGGCGCAGATATAGAGCGAGAGCACGGCGGCGTTCGAGACGTTCAGGCTCTTGATGTCGCCGGGCATGTCGAGCCGGGTCATCACGCTGCAGGTTTCGCGCGTGAGTTGCCGCAAGCCCTTGCCTTCGGCGCCGAGCACCAGCGCCAGCGGCTGCTGCAACGGAACGGCGGCAAGGTTTTCGCTGCCGGCGCTGTCGAGACCGACCGTTTGAAAGCCGCGTTCATTAAGCGCGGTGAGGGCGCGGGCGAGATTCTGCACCAGCACCAACGGCACCAGCTCTAGCGCGCCGGACGCCGACTTGGCGAGAACGCCGGTGGCCTCGGGGCTGTGGCGGGCCGTGGTGACGATCGCCTTCACTGCAAAGGCCGCGGCCGAGCGCATGATGGCGCCGACGTTGTGCGGGTCGGTGATCTGATCCAGCACCAGCACGATGCCGTCCTGCGGCAAGGTCTCGATGCTCGGGGAGGGCAGGGCATCGGCCTCAGCCCACAGCCCTTGATGGACGGCGTCCGGGCCCAGGAGATGATCGATCTGCTGTGGGCGGACGATCTCGGGCGTGACGCGGGTTTCGATCTTTTCCTCCGTCAGTCGGCGGGCGGCGTTCTCGGTCAGCAGGAGCTTGCGGATGCGGCGGCGGGGATTGGCCAGCGCCGCCGTCACGGTGTGCCAGCCGTACAGAATCACCACGTCGTCGCCGTGCTGGTTGCGCTCCCGCCAGTTCCCGCCGCGTGGCGGCCCGGAGCGTGAGGGTTTGCCGGACGAGCGCTGAAAGCGCGGCTTTCGATCATGATCGGTCATGCGGCCTTCTCTCACGGGGGCTGCTCAATGGCAATTTGGGCTCCTGTGGCGGCCACCAATATATTCTCGTCGCCCTTGGTTGACTTTGCCATGGCGTTTCCGTCATAAACCCGCCCAGCCGAACGCCCTTCGACAGGGTGCTCGTTTTATCGCCACCGACCGTCCGCCAGCCACCACTCGGGGTGAAGGCGTCGCGTGTTGGCGAGGAACGGGGGAGTGTCCCGAGTGGCAAAGGGAGCTGACTGTAAATCAGCCGCCGTATGGCTTCGAAGGTTCGAGTCCTTCTTCCCCCACCAATCTTCTCAGCAGTCATTGCGATAGCGAGTTTTGCACGGCGGTATCGTTGGGCTCCAAGTGCCATAGGCACTGCCGGTATCGCTGACACTTTTCCAGACCATAGCTCTTTTCCCAGCACGATCGTAGCCGTTGTGCGAAGCTGCGCACGGGTGATTGGATATCGGGTCGCTGTTGGCGAAACAGGAGAGTGCTATGGCAACTTGCATCGTCATCGTTCAGTTCGATCTTCCGAAACGAACCGAGGAACAAGCCATCAAGGGAGGGACAGCCTCGGCTCCGACCTATCGCGCGCTCGCGACAAAGGGATTGGTTCGAAAGGACTACCTGAATGGCGATGCGGGCGCGGGTGGCGTGTATCTGTGGGAAAACCGGGCGGCCGCTGAAGCATGGTTCACCAACGCGCGAATTGCGGAGTTGACGGAGCGTTTCGGCGTCAGGCCGCGCCTGACCTGGTACGATACCCACGTCACTGTCGACAATATCAAAGGCGAGACCCGCGTGAATCGCCTGAGCGTCGACGCCGCCGCAGATTGACCAGGAACGGTGATTGCCCGGTGTGAAGGCGATTTCCCCGGGGATCGATCCATCGGAATGGGGCGGCGTCGCGAGGGAAAAGTGGGCCGCTGATATCCAGCGGCCCACATCGTCATGAAATGCATCGGTTCTGAAAAGCGCCTCCGTGTTGTGGAGGTGCTTGTTCGATACGACTCGTTAGACATTCGGACTGTGACGAAGTTCACATTTCGACATCCGATCGCGTCGCGCCATGGTGGACAATGGCGGCACGGATGCCCGGCCACCATCGCGGCCATGTTTGCGCACCGTCCCGCCACAAATCTGTTGCCGAAAGTCATCAGCGTCTCGCTGAATCGTGAACGTCCGGGTTTTCCTTTTGACTGTGCGGGGTTGCAAGGCGTTACGTGAGCGTGCTGGGCCAAGGACGACGACGATGTTTGAGACTGTGACTGCGATTTTCGGTTTTCTGAGTGCTGGTATTTTTCTCGCCCATGCCATCGACGGCTATCGGTCGGGACACAACGGCCGCGCCTGAGCCGTTTTTCTAACGTTTTGATGGGCCGCCAATTGCGGCTAGCATTTCTTCCAAGAACGGCGGGCAGGTGCGCCCGGACGTCGCAACCGGCGAATTTGCCGGACGTATTTAACGCCTCGTCAACATCTTTGCGGAAGCCTGTCGCGACAGGAGGTTGCGCTGTGGCCAAATTCCGCGATTCCAACGCCGGCATCGGACAGCGATCCGCGCGCAGCTACCTGCGGCCGGCCGAGACCGGGCAGACCCGATTGGCCAATTGGCCGCCGCCGTATCGCGCCAGGGAAAGCAAGCCCGTCATCATGAAGCACGAGCCAGGCGAGGTGCCGAAGCGGGCCAAGCCGCGCGGCTGGCGGCTGACGCGGGCAATGTTCTCCGAATTCGCCGACGATTGAACCGATCGGCTGCGGTGAGCCGCCCGCGTAAGACGGGGGAATCCGGTGTTGCCGGTTGAGCCTTCGCGGTGAGCGTGATAGTGGATCGCGCCAGCGCGGGTGTAGCTCAATGGTAGAGCAGCAGCCTTCCAAGCTTCACCCGACGTTTCAAAAATACTCGTATTTACTTACCCTTACCAGCCTTCGAGGCTTTCGCCTCGGGACTTTTTACGGGATTCTGTGCGGCGCCCGGGACAGCGACCGGAGCGGCCGCATCCTCGTGGTCTCGCTCAACGGCGAGGACAAGGTCGCCATCATCGACGTCGACACTCGCAAGGTGCTGCGGAAGGCCTCCGTCGGAAACGGACCCGTGCAGGTCTACGTTACGCCGGACGGCAAGGCCGCCCTGGTCGCGAACCAGGGCTCGGCGGCGAAACCGGACAACCGGGTGTCGGTCGTCGCGATCGAGGACGGCAAGCTGATCCGGAACGTGACGGTCGGCAAGGGAGCGCACGGCATCGTCATCGCTCGCGACGGTCGCACGGCCTACGTCACGAACACCTACGCGAACACCATCTCCGCGATCGATCTCGGCAGCCTCTCGGCCGGGAAGTCCTATCCGGTCGGAAAGGGGCCGAACGGCATCGCCGCCCGCTAGGTGTCAGGAAGCGGGAGCAGACCGGGTGGGCGGAACGAGCCTTTCCGGTACCCCGCTTGATTTCGCTCAAGGCGCCGTTCGCAAGCAACGTCCAAGATCGGCACGCTCCGCACCGGGAGAGATCGACATGC
>JAFKKL010000020.1 GCA_017305595.1 Hyphomicrobiales bacterium
CCCCGTGGATCGACGCGCCAATACAGCACTGTCACCACGGCGATGCAGATGAGGTGCATCACCCAGCCGGCGAGGAAGTTGCCGGTGAGGTCATGCAGCACGGCAACGATCCAGGGCGGGATCGCCGCGATCAGGAAGCCGCCACCTTGCATCAGCGCGGATAGCGCGCCGGCCTGCGCCGGATCCGGCAAATGATCGAGCGCCACAATCATCGACAGCGCGAAGCAACCGCCCAGCCCAATCCCCAGCAGAATCGCCCAGATGATCGGCGCGACCTCCGGCCACAATGCGAGCCCGGCAAAACCGGCGGCCTGCATCACCAGCGTCAGCCAAAGCCATGGCCGCAGATCGCTGCTCCCGCGCGCCAGCATCGGCAGCAGCAGCGCCGCGACCGCCTGGCAGAGCGCCATGATCGCCAACAGGCTGCCGCTGGCGGCGCCGGTCCAGCCGTGCTCCTGATATGACGGCGCAAGCCATGCCACCACCGTCGAATAGCCGCCGTTGACGAGGCCGAAGCACGCCATCAGCAGCCACGTCCGCGGTCGCTTGAGAAAACCCACCGCAGCACTGCTGCCCTGCGCTCCCATGGTGCCGCGAGGCAGATAGCATGCCGCAAGTATCATCGCGCCGAGCGCCGGCACAGCCATCCAGGCGAGACCGGCGCGCCAGTTACCAAACAGATCAGCGAAGATCGGCGAGACTTGCGCCCCCACCGCGCCACCGCCCATTAGCATCGCTGAGTAAAGGCCCATCACCATGCCGACATGGCGGGGGAATTGTTGCTTGACGATGCCGGGAAACACGGCCTGCACGATCGCGGCACCGAAACCGAGCAAAGCCGCCGTCGCGACGATCTGCGCGCCGGTGGAAACAAACAATCGTAGCAAGGACGCGAGACCGAGGACGGCCAGCGCGACGATTACCGCACGCCGGGCGCCAACCCGCGCTTGCAGGAAAGGACCGATGAAAGCGAAGCAGCCCATCAGCAGCATCGGCACCAGCGTCAGTAATGCCATGCCCTGAAGACCAAGACCGGTTTGCGCACTCAAGTCCGCCGCCAACGGACCAATGCCGGTGATGAACGGCCGCAGATTGAGGCCAACCAGCGCGACCACCGCAAGCTGGAGCACGTAATCGAGCCGTGACGGCGCGCGGGATGTCATGTCACTATCCCCGCGTGTCCTGGCTCCGCTTCCAATCCGCGTAAATGTCCGGATGCTGCTCAAGCCGAAGCGGCTGGTAGCGGATCGTCATTGACTGTTCGGCAAAGGGCTTGGCCAGATCGGCATAGACTGATGCGGTTGACAGGCCATAGGGCGCGCCGTCGTCGTTCGAATAGGCATAAGTCACTTTGCCGATGCCGGCCATCCGCATCGCCGCCATGCACATCGGACACGGATGGCCGCTGGCATAAACCACGCATCCTTCGAGGCTCGGCGAACCGAGTTTGCGGCTGGCCGCACGTATCGCGGTCAATTCGGCATGCGCGGTGGGATCGTTGGTGCTGTGAATCTCGTTGACGCCAACCGCGATCACCTCGCCGTTCTTGACCACGACCGCGCCAAACGGGCGGCCGCCCCTAGCGATATTCGCGCGCGCCAGTTCGATGGTCTCGCACAGAAAGCGATTTTCATCCGACATGCTCATCTCCTGCCCTACCGCGCACCCGCAGCCACAAGAATCTCTTCAATCGCCGCATAACCGCGACTGCGCGCATGCTGCAGCGGCGTCTCGCCCTTGCCGTCGGCAAGATTCACGTTGGCTCCCGCCTTCACCAGCAAGTCAACGATCTGCTGATGGCGCTCGCCGCCGTTGCCGAGAATGATCGCCTCCAACAGCGCAGTCCAATCGAGCCTGTTGACGTGATCGACATCAACGCCGGCTTCGATCAAAGTACGCACGGTTTCGACATGGCCGCGCTCCGCCGCCGGAATGAGGGCCGTTCCGCCATAGCGATTGATGCTTTTGAGATCGGCGCCATGCGAGAGCGTCATCTTGAGGATCTGGAGATGGCCGCGCGCGCCCGCGTAGAGATACGGACTGTCGTTGATGTTGTCCTTGGCATTGACGTCTGCGCCGGCGTGGATCAACGCCTTCGCAGCAGCGATCTGATTGCCATGGGTCGCGACCAGCAGCGCGGTCGCGCCCGTGTGATCACGCGCATCGATCGATGCTCCTTCAGACAGCAGCTTGTCGATCCCAGAGACATCCCCTCTGGCCGCCGCGGCATGCAATGAAGTCTCGTCCATAGCCAATCCCGATACAGGTCTGGACGCCCAAGCCAACGCCAGCGACACGGCGCCTACCACAATCGAACGACGAAGCATGTCCAGTCCTCGTTGCGGCTCCAATCCACGACTCGACCACATTTCGCGCCGTATCAGCCACAGCACACAGATAAGGGGTGGTGACGACATTTGAAAATTAAATATATTGATCGATAATATTAGATAATGGAATATTCCTGCGCGGCCGATGCAAATACCTTGTCTCTCGCAAAGACACATCCAACGGTGGGCCCTATGCTTGATCCACGTCTGCTGCGCTCCCTCATCGCCATCGCCGACGCGAGAAGCTTCGTTCATGCCGCCGTGCGCCTGAACATGACGCAGTCCACCATCAGCCAACAGCTTGCCCGGCTCGAGGAAACGGTTGGCCAAATACTGATCGATCGCACCGCGCGTCCCGTCGCTCCAACAGCGGAAGGCGAGCGGCTGCTCGGCTATGCCCGGCGCATCTTGGCGCTCCAGCAGGAGGCGGAAGCGATGCTCGGCGATCCCGCCGGCACGACATCGATCCGCATTGGCGTCCCCGAAGACATCGTGGGCGCAGAGATGGCAAAAGTGTTCGGGGATTTCGCCAAGCGCCATCGCGAGATCAGGCTGGATGTCACCGCCGGATTGAGCCGAGATCTGACCCGACGCTATCGCAGCGGCGAATTCGACATCGTTATCGTCAAGGAAGCAGAGGTTGGCGCCGATTGCCGCGCGACGTTTCCGGAACCGATGGCGTGGTTCGAAAGCGCCAAGGCACAGGGCAAATGGCCCAATCCGATTCCGCTGGTCGCCTTCCCGCTCGGCGGCCTTTATCGCGAGGCTATGTTCGAACGGATCGAACACGAGCAACGCCGCTGGTACATCGCCTTTTCAGGCAGCAGCCTTCACAACGTACTCGTCGGGGTAGAAGCCGGGCTCGGCCTATCACTTCTGCCGAGAAGTGCCACAGTCGGATATCGCGTTCGTCCGTATTCTGCCTTCGGCACGGAGCCTTCGATGGTGATCTCACTCTACGCCTGGGAGAATGCCGGACCAGTTTCCGAACTCATCGAGCGGATGAGCACGGTGCTTGCCGCCAGATTGGACAAACCCGGGATATCACGACGACAGAAAGGCAGACGTTAATCGATCAAGCCAGATTGTGATCCACCAAGAAACACCACCTACCCCTTTCGATGTACGTCGTTTGGACTAATCCTCACCGCAAAAAATAGCATCTCAAGTGATTGATGCCCGCAATATTCGCTGAATCGCGCGAGCACGAGACGTGCAATACAACCTAACGAGACGTACTCGCCTAATCATTAGCACCACCGCAAATTGCATCAGCGATCTTCGGCCGAAATAATACACTCGTTAAAAGCTCTCCGCCGCTCTCCACAACCGATGCTAAGTAACAGATCGTTCGCGACGGCACCTCGGTGGCCACTCAACATGCTCGATTCTCTCCATGCGATCATCGACAACTCCCTGCCTGGGCCGCATTCAAACCGCTGACATTAAATTTGATAATGGATAACTAAGTAATCGCATTCGGCGAATACCCCGCTAAATACAACAGGGATGCGGCAGCAAGAACGAGCCGCAAGCTTCTCTCAAGTAACACAAAATCACCGCGAACGCAGACCGCGCTCGCGATTGAAACGACGAATGCGATGAGCGTCGTTGTCACTGACGCGACCCATTGCGCTACCCTTCCATCACCATCGATAATTTTCTCGCCATCATTCGTGGCCAGAGGAGCCTGGGATTTCGGAGTACTCCTTATCGGGGATGAGGGTGGATGGTGCTTTCTACACCTAGAGGTTACAGCGCAAGCGATCGTCCGACCGCATGCGTCGGCGTCTCACCGTGCAGCACCGACCACAGCTTTCTGCCGCCAAACCGGTATCTGGCCGGGTGGTCAAAGGCCGATGGCGGAGGACAACGAGCAAATCGCGCGGCTGCCTCCAGGCCTCCAACGAGTTCAAGCACCGCGTGGTTCTTTCGCTTTGGCGAAGCATCTGACAACCCAGATCGGGCATGTCATCCAGGCGATCAATGCATGCATGACGTCTTACGTGATTGGAAAAACTGAGTTCGAATAGCAATGCAGAACGAGAATATTCAGACCGAAGACGCAGGGCTTCTCGCGTTATGGTTGTTTCTTCGTCTTCAAGGCGTGCACGCCGCGCTCGATCAGATTCGCGAACGCTGTGGGACAACAACAATCGACATCCGAACCATGCTTCGCTGCGCCGGCCAGTTCGGCGTCACTGTCGGTTCACGTACCACTCATTGGAAACATTTGGCCGGAATGCGGTTGCCGGGAATCGCGGCGTTGCGCGATGGAGGATTCTTGCTTCTCGGACGTGTCGACGACAGTGGAGCGCTGGTTCTGTATCCAAACTCGCCACAGCCGAAATTAATCACGCGTGCGGAATTTGAAGCGATTTGGGACGGCCGTGTCGTCTCCTCCGGGCCGACAGGCTTGATGCAGCATGCTCGGAACGCTGTAGACCACGTATACGCGGAAGGTCGCAAACTCACCAAGCGCGCTCGTTATTTCTTTGAGAGTCGCGTGGGCAGATACAACGAGCTTTTGCGAACGCATCGCGCCGCCCTGGATATCTTCACGCACACGCGCGAACTGATGCGACGTTTCTACCAAGATGAGCGCGGCGAAATAGCAACTCCCTCCACGGAAGCCGAAACTGCGAATACTGATGATTCCGGGTTGCTGGCCCTGGTGACGTTGCTGCGATGTCACGGCATCGCCGCCGATCCGGAGCAAATCCGACATCGGCTCGGCATACCGCGCCCAGGGGTTGCGGACATGCTGCGCTGCGCGAAGGACTTCGGGCTCAAGGCACGCCTGCAGAAATCCGGCTGGGATCGGCTGGCCGTCACCCCGCTGCCGGGGATCGCCGTTCTACGGGACGGCCGCTTTCTGATCCTCGGTAAGATGCTCGATGAAACGTTGCTTGTTCAGTGGCCATTGGTCCCACAGCCCGAAATCATGACGCGGGCTGAACTTGAGGACATATGGGACGGCGAGATCGTCCTGATGGCGCGCCGGGCCTCGTTGACGGACCTTTCGCGACGCTTCGACATCACATGGTTCCTCGGCGCGATCCACAAGTACCGGCGGCTCCTGGGCGAGGTGCTGGTTGCGTCATTCTTTCTCCAGCTATTCGGCGTGATATCGCCGCTGTTCTTTCAGGTCGTGATCGACAAGGTGCTCGTGCATCAGAGCATGAGCACGCTTGATGTTTTAATCATTGGCCTTGTCTCGCTGACGATCTTCGAGGCCATCCTTGGCGCGCTGCGCGTCTATGTGTTCGCGCATACGACAAATCGAATCGATGTCGAGCTCGGCGCCAGACTGTTCAGGCACTTGATGGCATTGCCGATTGCCTATTTTCAGGCACGCCGTGTCGGCGACTCGGTGGCGCGGGTGCGCGAACTTGAAAACATCCGCGAATTCCTGACCAGTTCGGCGCTGACGCTCGTGATCGATTTCCTGTTCACGTTCGTCTTCCTGGCCGTGATGTTCTACTACTCGGTCTCATTGACCTTCGTGGTCCTGGCATCATTTCCTTTCTATATCGGAATTTCCGCCGGTGCGGCCCCGCTGTTTCGCCGGCGCCTCGACGAAAAATTCAACCGGGGCGCCGAAAATCAGGCTTTCCTTGTGGAGAGCGTAACGGGTGTGGAAACGCTCAAGGCGATGGCCGTCGAACCGCAGATGCAGCGCCGCTGGGAAGAACAGCTTGCGGCTTATGTCACCGCGAGCTTCCGGGTCCTCAGCCTGAACAACACGGCAAGTCAGGCCGTGCAAGCCGTCAACAAGCTGGTGATCGCCGCGATACTATACGTCGGCGCCAAGCAGGTGATCGGCGGCGAAATGAGTGTCGGTGAGCTTGTCGCGTTCAACATGCTGGCTGCGCGGGTGAGCCAACCAGTGCTGCGGCTTGCGCAGCTTTGGCAGGACTTTCATCAGGCACGTTTGTCAGTCGACCGGCTTGGCGACATTCTCAATACCATCCCGGAGCCAAGCTTCAGTCCCAGCCGCGCCGCGCTGCCGGCCATCCGCGGGCAGATCACATTCGATCACGTGAGTTTTCGCTACCGGATCGATGGCCCGGAAGTGCTGCATGACGTATCCTTCGCGGTCCAGCCCGGTCAGGTCGTTGGTGTGGTCGGCTCCTCCGGTTCCGGCAAAAGCACCATAGCCAAACTGATCCAGCGACTCTACGTGCCGTTGAGCGGACGCGTTCTGGTCGACGGCGTCGACCTGGCGATGGTGGATCTGGCTTGGCTGCGCCGGCAGACTGGTGTGGTCTTGCAGGAAAACGTTCTCTTCAATCGTTCCATTCGGGAAAACATCGCGTTGGCGGACCCGGCGGTTTCCATGGAGCGCGTCATCGCGGCGGCTGAACTCGCGGGGGCGCACGATTTCATCCTGGAACTTCCGGAGGGCTACGACACCGTCGTAGGCGAGCGCGGAAACAGCCTCTCAGGCGGGCAGCGGCAGCGCATCGCCATCGCGCGGGCCCTCATAGCCGATCCGCGTATTCTCATTCTCGATGAAGCAACCAGCGCCCTCGACTATGAAAGCGAGCGGGCGATCCAGCAGAATATGAAGCGCATAGCCGCCGGGCGAACGGTATTTATCATTGCCCATCGTCTTTCGACCGTGCGTCAGGCCGACCGCATCATCACGATCGAGCGGGGTCGCATCGTCGAAGACGGCCATCATGACGAGTTGATCCGTTCCAACGGACGCTATGCGAAGCTGCACTATCTGCAGGCGGGCATCCATGACTCCCGGTAACAAGAACATCATCGCCTTTCCGAGGGCCGAGATCCGCCGCCGCGAGGCCGAAATCGCATTCCTGCCGGCAGCGTTGGAAATCGCGGAGACGCCGCCCTCGCCGGTCGGGCGTGCGATCGGAGCAAGCATCATTGCCGTGTTCTGCATCGCACTTGCGTGGGCTTCGTTCGGCAGCGTCGACATCGTCGCAACATCGACGGGCAAGATCGTGCCCGGTGGGCGAACCAAATTGATCCAGCCGTTCGAGACAGGGGTGGTTCGCGCCGTCCACGTGCGGGATGGCCAGACCGTCAAGGCCGGCGATGCCCTGATCGAACTCGACTCCACCATGACCGAGGCGGACCAGGAACGCCAGAAAAGCGATCTGGTCGGCGCCGAACTTGATGCTGCCCGGCTGCGCGCGGCACTCGCGGACGCCCCTCTTTCCGCCTTCCATCCGCCTCAAGGCGCGAACTCCGCTCAGATCGAAACCCATCGCCAACTTCTGCTCAGTGAGCGCGCCGAGCAGGATGCAAAGCTTTCAGCCATCGCACGCCAGTTGACCCAGCGCGAAGCCGAACGGGCTACGACATCAGCCAGCATCTCGAAAATCCAGGCGACCATTCCGGTGCTGCGTGAACGCGTCGATATTCATAAGGGTCTGCTCGACAAGGGACTGGCTTCGAAGGTGGTCTATCTCACCGAATTGCAGGATCTGGTCGGCCTCCAGCAGGATGTCGTCGTTCAGCAAAGCAAGCTTCGCGAAGCCGACGCAGCCGTCGCCTTGCTGAAGGAAACGAGCGAAAAGGCGGTCACGGAGTATCGACGCAGCGTCTATGACGCGCTGTCGAAAGCAGAGCGGAAAGCCGCGAGCCTTAAGCAGGACGTGATCAAGGCGGAGCAGCGGACCAAGCTTCAGCGCCTGACCGCACCGGTCGACGGTGTCGTGCAACAGCTTGCCGTCCATACGGTCGGAGGCGTGGTAACGCCCGCTCAAGCACTCGCGGTGGTGGTTCCGAGCCAAGCTCCACTCGAAATCGAAGCCATGGTGTCCAATCGCGATATCGGTTTCGTTCATGCTGGACAGAAGGTGGAAATCAAGGTCGATACCTTCAATTTCACGCGCTATGGGCTGCTCCATGGCGAAGTAATCAGCCTGTCGTCCGACGCCATCACCCGCGACAAACAACCTGCCCGGTCGAACGATCGGACCACGGACCCGGCCGGCAGCAGCGAGCCGCGAGGGCAAGAGCTTGAATATGCCGCACGCATCTCGCTCGACCGCACGGACATGCAGATCGATGAAAAGCGCGTGAAGCTCAGCCCCGGAATGGCCGTGACGGTCGAGATCAAAACAGGCTCACGCCGGATTATCAGCTATCTGTTATCGCCGCTGGCAAAATACCGACGCGACGCCTTGCGGGAACGATAGATTTTGAGATCCCGCTCGGCGGCTCATTCGATGTTTCACCTATCGTGGCCTGACGTCACCTCACCGACGCTACTGTTCGGGACCGTGTCACTCTTCGGGCTGTCGTCATGGCACCCCGATCCGTTTGACTGCGGAAACCAACGCAATCGAGTTCGAGAATGAATCGTTCGCTTCGACCGCGGGAAGAAGGGAGTTGTTGTTGGCCGGTTGAATCGGCAAAACGTTATTCATTCCCCAAATCGCTGCCTGAGTTCGGTTCTGGACTCGGATCTTGCGCAGGATTGCCTTGACATGAACCTTTACGGTGGCCTCCGCGATGTCGATCTTGCGCGCAATCCCCTTGTTGGAATTTCCTTCGATCAAACAACGCAGGATCACCAGTTCGCGGGGGGACAATTGAGGCGCAGCCGCGGCCTCCGTCGTGACGATGATCGCCCGCTCGTTCTCGGCGAGAGGTGCGGGCTTGTCCTGACGCTCGCTTTTTATCGCCGGTGACGACGGCGACAGAAACGCCGGCGGGAAGACCGTTTCGCCCATCATCACCAACTCGATGGATTTGACGAATGCATCGCAAGACATTGCGCTGATAAAATAGCCTGCGGCGCCAGCCTGAAACGCCAGGTCCGGCTCGGCTTGCCGATAGTGATCAGCCACGACCACTATACGTCCACTGGGATACTGACCTCGCACAAGTTCGATTTGTTCGATGGCAAGATCGAAATCATCGCTGGTATGAACAATCAAGAACAGCAACTGCTGTGATCGCGCCGGACCCGTCAGCTCATCGAGACATGAGACCGAAGCTAGAATGCGAAAATTCTTCGCACGTAGAATTCGAACAATCCCTTCTCGAATAAGCACACTTTTCCCAATTAAAATTGTACCGAAAGATTCATGCCGCCTCATTCGACCCTCCTGGTCAGTAGGCAAATGATCGTTTCGCAAGATGGATGCTCAGAATCATCTTGAAACAGATCGGAAAGCATCTGTGTCTGGTTTTTTTGGATTATAGGTTGCATCTTCTCGCAGGGATTCATCCAAGCAAACTTCATGCCGGCCCCTGTTTCCAACCCGGGCGTTGTATCTTTTCCGGATCGCATGGGAATCCGTCTGAAGTTTCCTTGATGGAACTTGCCGACGAGCAATGCTGGCGAGGGGTGAGAAAAGTATTTCGGTGAGGGGAATAATACGCTGACGCAAACTCATTGAGATTCTCTCGAACTGGAATGCAACGCTAGAAAATGGCCGTCATCTTGCTCGATAAGAGCCCAAGATGCCCTGCATTTGTCGAAGTTGCTGTTCAATATTGAACAGCGCATAGGCTCTTAACTTCCCGTCTATTCAGAGTTTCGCGAAAATTTTGCGGGTTGATTGAGTTTTTCGGATCACTCCGCTTCAACTTTGCTCACGAACCGCTGATCAAAGCGCCGTATTAGATTTTTCTTCAGTTAGTGGCCGGCTGAGGAGTTCGTCGGCCGAAATACGCTTGTTCGATAGCCCACTCGGGGCATGGACAAAAAGCTGTCCGCAGAGAAAATACAATTTATAGTTTAGTCGACCCTCTCTGGGTGCGGTTGATAACTATGCCTCGCTCTGAGATGCGCGTGGCGTCGCTCCCCTTTGCGAAAGCTATAAGTGATTGTCGCTATCCACACACAGATCGGGCTCATCCTGCTGGGCTACCGTGGATCTGTCGTGCAGAATAGCGTTCAAGAGCGAGGCGTGAACCCTGATCGTTCCATTGTAGCTGATGAAGCCAAGCTTCCTGAACTTGTTCATAAAGAAGCTGACCCGCGACCTTGTCGACCCGATCATTTCGGCCAGCGTTTCTTGGTTGATATCAATGTCAATGGGCTGCGGCGTGGCTTCCTTGCCAAAATTCGCCAGCAATAGCAGCACACGCGCCAACCGCTTCTCGCTCGGATTGAAAAGCTGATCGACAAGATCTTCTTCGATGCGGCTGTTGCGCGAAATCAGGTGCATCATGAACAACTGAGCAAATTTTGGCTCAAGCGCAAGCATCCTAGCCATCGCATCTTTCGATATCCGGGTGACGACACTGGCCTCAAGTGCAACTGTGGTCGCGACACGAAACGGGCGGCCATTTAAGCAGCCCTCGCCAAAGAATTGTCCGGATTCCAGAATGCCGACGACGGCTTCCTTGCCATCCGCGGAAACCACGACGAGCTTGATTCTGCCCTTCTGAATATAGAAGACCGCATCCGCGACATCACCCTGCGCGAATACAATCGCTCCTTTATTTAATTCAGAAATCGATTTGCCGGTGCCGACCTTTGCTAGAAAGGCTCCGGGGTCAAATAGGTCCTTCATCGGCTTGATCACGACGATACCCTCGTCCGTTAAGCTTCAGGCACCTCATCGTCCATAACAATAGTAATCAAACTCGAGAAAAGGTTCATCGTCCGGACGGCGGAAAAGATCGAAATAACAAGCGAGAATAACAAGAAGGTGAACGCCCGAAGAGATGCCGTTTCACGCGGGTTCCCGTGACAGCGACATTTTGGTTTCAGGCATGAGCGCCCAGATGACAACCAAGCCGATCATCGCCACCGCCGCGAGACCCATGAAGGCCGTGTCGTGCCCGAAATGATCGCTTGCGAAACCCGCAAGCGCGGGACTGAGCGATGCGCCGATCCCTGTAGCGGTCCCGACGACTCCCTGTGCGAGATTGAAGTGACCGGAGCCATAGGTGATGTCGGCCACGATCAGTGGAACCATGACACCGAAAACCGCAGCCGTAATGCCATCGAGAGCCTGGATAACGACGAGCATCGATGGATCGGTGGTCACCGAGAACAGGCATCCGCGAAGCGCCAGCGCCCCGCATGCCAGCATCAGCAACGGGCGCCGACCCCATGACTGGGCCTTGCGGCCGACCGAGGGCGAGATCAGCGCGACCATCGCCTGAGGAACGATGATGCTGGCAGCGATCAGAGCCGGCGCTGAGGCGCTCGAACGCGCCGTGACGATCCCAGCCATCAGTGGCAGCATGGCCGCGTTGGCCAATTGAAGCAGCAAGACGATTGCCGCAAAAATGAGCAGCGGGCGCTGGCGCAAGAGATGAAAGATGCTGGTCGCCCCAGGATCGGACGGCGGCCTGGAAACCGCGCCATGCGCCTGTTCCGGATCAATTTCCCGATCGCGAATCTGCCACAGCGACAGCACTGTTGCCACCGCAAAGACAAAGCTGACGACGAACACCATGCGACTTGAGAACAAATAGCCGATTCCACCCATGACGGCGGCGGCGCTGCCGTTGCCGAGCGAGGCGAACCGGGCATTGCGTCCCAGTCTTTCACTGATCGCCCTCGGCCCGACCAACCCGAGGCTGATCGCTGCAATCGCCGGACCGAGCACGCAGCTTGCTGCCGCATGAAGGGTCGCGGCGATCGCAATGACCGGGAAAATCGGCCATGCCGCGTAGGCCAGCGCAACCAGACCGATCGTTGCCACCGCGAGACCGGCGACAAGCCGCTCCGAACGCACGGCATCGATGATGGCCCCACCTGGCATCTGGCCGATCAAGCCGACGACGCCACCGATCGACAGGACAAGGCCGATCTCGGTCAGGGTCCATTTCTGGGTCGTCAAGTAAACGACGACGAAAGGTCCAAAGCCGGTCTGCAGATCGGCGAGAAAGAAAATGAACCAGTCCAGACCGCGCTGGCTCTGCGACGAAGGAACCGGCTCAGGTGTCGTTGATGATGTTGCCGACGACGATGTGTCGGCGGTTATGGTGTTCGCTGATCTTTCGAAACGGCGATCTGATTCCATGGGCACGTCGACAGCATCATGTTCAGTCACGACTTCAAAACCGTAGAGGGTTCAGACTTCCGGAGGCACCGAGCACCACGACAGGCGTGCCCTCTTTGTATTCCGGCGCCGCCTTCACCTGATCCTGTGTCAGGTCAAGCGTGATGTTGCTGTTCTTGCCTTGCACTTGGCCAAAATGCAGAGCGTTCCAGTCGACAACGATCTTGCGGCTTCCGACCCCTAGAAAGCCCCCGAAATCGATCACCGCAGCACGCACCGCACCGCTTCTGTCGGCAATGATATCGACCACCCGTCCCATGTTCTCGCCGGTCGCACTTTTCACTTCGCGGCCAAGCACTCCGTGAGCGTCGGCCGGTCCGATGACAGTAATGGACGGCGGGGGCGGCACCGGCTTGTCAGCCTGTGAAGGCGTCGCCGGCGGCGAACCGACCTCGTCAGCCGCCACGGACCCGCAAACCGCGGCACCCGCCAGCATCAGGACAGATAGAACTATGCAGATTTGGCGCATAAATCCTCCGCAAATACCCGTGCCGTTCACATCAATGCGCGAACACCATCGACACTTGAACACGGCCGCGCGACCGCAAGACTTCGAGCGAAACCCCCTCGCCATGACGACGCAAGCGAAGATCGACGCTGCTTTCGTCAAGCGACAGATCGCGCACGATCACCTCATTGAGAAAAGCCGGAAGATGCGGATTGCGCAGCCGTATCTCGCTGGCATCAGCATCAAACTCAAGTCCAAGCGCAGCCTCGAGCAGCGAGAACGGCGTCGCGCTTGCCCATGCTTGCGGCGAGCAGGCAACTGGATAGAGCGTGGGCCCGCGCCGGCGTTCGCGGCGAAATCCGCAGAACAGTTCGGGTAACCGTCGCAACTCCATGTAACTGGCTGCATCGAACAGCCCCTTGAAGACGGACTCGACCGAGTGCTTAAGCCCGTATCGCGCCAGGCCAAGAGCGATCAACGCATTGTCGTGCGGCCAAATTGATCCATCGTGATAGGACATCGGATTGTAGCGCGCCTCTCCGCGAGCCACGGTTCGGATGCCCCATCCGCTGAAGAACTGCGGCCGCATCAGATCAGCGGCAACCAATCGTGCCCTGTCCGCGCGCACGATTCCCGTGAACAGAAGCTGACCCGCATTGGACGTTCGCACTTTGCAGGGCCGCTTCGCCCCATCCAACGCCAATGCGTAGGTTCCAAGATCTTCGCACCAGAAGGCATCTTCGAACCGTCGAGCCAACTGACACGCATCATCATCCAGCTTCCGTGCGCGATCCGTTAGTCCAAGGCGCCGCGCACAGCGAGCGGCGAGCCGCTTTCCGGCAAAGACATATCCCTGCACTTCCGCCAGTGCGATATCGCCCTCAGCCAATCGTCCGTCGGCATGAAAGATGGCGTCGAAGGAATCCTTCCAGCCCTGATTGACCAATCCCTGTTCGGTCGCCCGTTGATATTCGACGAACCCGTCACCATCGCGATCGGCTGGACCATCAATCCATCCCAGCGCTGCCTCCACCGCCGGCCACAATTCAGCGAGTGTCGAAATATCGCCGGTGCGCTCGACATAAAGACCGACCAACAACACGAACAACGGCGTTGAATCGACGCTGCCATAGTAGGAGGCGAAGGGCACCTCTCGCAGGGCGGCCATTTCCCCGCCGCGCATTTCATGCAAAATTTTCCCGGGTTCGGCATCGGACAACGGATCGGTTACTTTCGCCTGAAATCTCGCCAGCCGTCGCAGGACGCCGCGCGCGACACGCGGGTCGATCCAAAGCATCTGAAGCGCGGTGATGAGCCCGTCGCGACCGAACGTGGTCGAGTACCACGGGATTCCGGCATAGGGATAGCGGCCGTCCGGTGTTTCCGTCATCAGCATGTTGAGGTCGGCCATCGACTGGCACAACACCTCGTTGAGAATATCGTTTGATGTCTCGATCACGGCAGCGCCCGCCGTTGCCTCCCGCATCTCACGGCGATGCGCCAGAAGGCCGCGAAAGAATGGGGGGATTGTCCGCTCCGCAGGCAGATTGCAGGAAATCGCGACGAACAATGAAGCGACCTGTTGTGGCGCAAGTTTGAGGCGATAGCGGGCGCTGTCGACGGCGAGCGTCGTCGGTGGCGGATCGAAATGCAGCCCCGTTGTCCGAAGATTGCCATCGAGCCCGGTGTATCTCAGTTCCACATTCGCAGGCCCTCGTGTTTCCGACAGGCCCGAGCCACGCCGGGGACGTCTTTCGCCACGCACCTCAAACAGGTCGGCGAAATCGCTGTCGAATAGAAATGTCAGATCAAAGCGCGCTGTGCGATCACCATGATTTTGCACACCGATCCGCTGATAGGCCGTGCCGCGCCATAGAAAGATCGTGCGCACGATATGGATCATATCCTTCTGAAGGATGATGCGATCGCCGCTGAAAATATCGGGGTTGGTGAGATCGACCGTCAATCCCGAATTGTCATCGCGCAGATTCGAGCCGAGCAAAAGCGGCTGCATATCATTCAGAGCCAGTTCAAACCGGGCGAGATGTCGCGTGTCGCAATGGAACAACCCATCCGGCCCACCGGCGGACGCGCCAATGTCGCCGTGGCTGTCCAACACAACAAAAGTATCGTCATGCTTCAGGGTTCGTCGCGGACGCGCCAGCGGCCCCGTCATCGGAATATAGAACGGCGATTCGGAAACGATCGCCTCCCTCTCCGTTGCTCCGATCCGGGTCGCGGCCTCGATCTCCATGTCTGAACCTCCTTGAGGTTTGAGGGGGCCTTGCCTAATCAGCACGACCGCGTTCTCGCCCCCTCGATCTTACGCCGCATGAGCGGCAAGGCGGCGCATCTCCTGCGTCACGAGCTGCCGATAAGGCCCTTGAGTCCGCATCAGATGATCCGGTGGACCGTCCTCGATGATACGACCGCCCTTGAGCACGACGACACGGTCGAAATTCCGCACTGTTGTCAGCCGATGCGCAATGGCGATCACGGTTCGCCCTCGCATCAGGCGGTTAAGAGCTTCGCGGACCGCCTCCTCCGACTCGGTATCGAGCGCCGCAGTGGCCTCATCGAGCAACAGGATCGGTGCATCCTTAAGAAACGCACGCGCGATCGCAATTCGTTGTCGCTGGCCACCGGAAAGTCGAACACCCCGGTCGCCGACCAACGTAGCAAGCCCCTCGGGCAAGCTATCGACAAAGTCACAGCGCGCGGCGATGGCTGCGCGCCGCACCTCATCATCGGTGGCGGTCGGGCGACCGTATCGGATGTTATCAATAATCGACCGATGAAACAGCGAGATGTCTTGCGGCACGACCGAAATCGCATCGCGTAAACTTTGCTGCGTGACGTGGGTGATGTTCTGGCCGCCGATGGTGACGCTGCCCTTATCGACGTCATAGAAGCGCTGCAGAAGAGAAAACAAAGTGGACTTTCCACCGCCGGACGGGCCGACAATACCTACCCTCTGGCCCGGGAAAAAGCGTAACTCCAGCCCATCGAACACCTTAAATCCATCAGGATAGGTGAACGAGACGTTGTCGAAGGAAATCGCCACTCCCTTCTTTATCAATGGAGCAGCTTCAGGATGATCCTGAAGTTCATGCGGCACCAGGAGCGTCGCGATCGCTTCCGACATCCGCGCCACATGCTGCGTCACGTCCACAAGAGCGACCGCGAGATCCCGTGTCGCATGCAGAATCGAAAGGCCCAGCGTGCAGACCAGCACGACGTCGCCGGTGCTTGCACTGCCGCGCTGCCAAAGCACGATCGCCCAAGCCAATAAACCCACCGTTAGGACGACGGTGACCGCCGCATGCAATAACCGCAGTTTCTCAAGATAGCGCAAGCTTCGGCCTCGCGCCTTCATCTCGCGATCGACGGTTGCATCAAAACGATCGTGCTCATGACGCAGACCGCAGAATGCGCGCACCAGCGTCATGTTGTTGATGACATCGACCATCTCGCCGTCGACTGCGGCCGCCTTACCGGCGAAATCGTCGTGCAATGGCTTGCCGTCCGCCGCCATTTTGAACATCGCCACCACAACGATCCCGGCAATCACCGCAAGACCGCCTGCCATTGGAATGCTCACGGTTCCAATCAAGATGATCGCAGCAATGGTGGCAATGCATGGTGGCAGCACGTTCCAGGCGAACATATTCTCGACCGTGAACACCGCGTTCGACGCCGCCGTGATCCGGCTGCTCAACATTCCTGGCAACCGGTTGGCAAAATAGCTCGGCGCATGTCCAGTCAGATGTCGGAAGATGTCGGAGCGAAGATCTCCGGTCACCTCGACGAACGTGTAACTCGCCCGCCAACTTGCGACGCGCCATAAAAAATTGTCGGCACAGACCAATCCCATGAGAAGAACGAATGCCAGCCATACGCCATCAACCTGCCCCGGCCCTGCGGCCAAGGCATCGACAAGTGCTTTGACCCCATATTGTGTTCCGACTGAACACGTCACCGCCGCAATTACCGCACCGAGGATCAGTGCGTGCGCCGCAAGATGCCGGCGCAGATAGCCCATCACCAGTGAGAAGGGCCGATCGGCGTAAGTTGATAGATTATCCATCGAATATTGAGCCTCGCTTCGGGGTGGACGATGTTGCGAAAATGGATGCAGCCACGATTCCGGCCGCCAGCGTTGAAAGAAGATCCCCACATTTGCTCCAGACTTGCCTTCGCTCCGCCACATGCTTCGAGGCAGCGGATCGAACATTTATTTCGTCGCCCACCGCATCCGCACTTACGCCGCACGTTGAGGAACCTGTCCTGTCGGAGGAACCCTACAGAAATGAAAACGTTCCCCGCTTCGGGCAGGGCTGACCTTCGCGCGATAAGGATCGCACACTCAAAATTCGGCAGGAGGTTGTCAGATGCGCATTGCGCAAGTTGCTCCGCTTACGGAGGCTGTTCCGCCCAGATTGTATGGCGGCACCGAACGAGTTGTTCATTGGTTGACGGAGGAGCTTGTCGCGTTAGGGCACGATGTCACGCTGTTCGCCAGCGGCGATTCACACACGTCCGCCCGCCTCGAAGCAGCATGGCCGAAAGCCTTGCGCCTCGACGGTTCGGTCCGGGATCCGAACGCTCTTCACATGGTGATGCTGGAGCGGGTTCGTCGTAAGTGCGACAATAACGAATTCGATTTCCTGCACTTTCATCTCGACTATTATCCGTTCTCGCTGTTCTCCAGGCAACCGACGCCATTCCTCACGACACTTCACGGACGTCTCGATCTTCCCGAGCATCGGCCCGTTTTCTCAACATTCGCCTCTATCCCGGTGATCTCCATCTCGAACGCGCAGCGACGGCCTGTCCCGCATGCGCGATGGCTACGCACCATTCATCACGGGCTTCCCGAAAAATTACTGACTCCGCAGCCGATTCGACCAAGTTACCTCGCTGTGCTTGGCCGCATCGCCCCGGAGAAAGGCGTTGATCGCGCAATCAGCATCGCGATCCGATGCGGCATTCCACTCAAGATTGCCGCAAAAATCGATCGCGCCGATGAGGAATACTATCACGAGCGCATCCGCCCCATGATGGATCACCCGCTCGTGGAGTACATCGGCGAGATCAGCGATCACGAGAAATCCGACTTTCTCAGTGGCGCCATCGGGCTTATGGTTCCGATCGATTGGCCGGAGCCTTTCGGCCTCGTCATGATCGAGGCCATGGCTTGCGGAACGCCCGTGATCGCCTTCAATCGCGGTTCCGTTCCTGAAATCGTGGATGACGGAAGAACTGGATTTGTTGTCGAGGACGATACCAGCGCTGTCGCTGCTGTCGATCGATTGACGACGCTTGATCGAGCGAGCATCCGTAAAGAGTTTGAAAGACGCTTTACGGCTCGCCGAATGGCACTCGACTATCTTAAAACTTATCGCGAGCTTATGGACGAGATGGAACCTCACATCAAACTAGTCAGCAACGCTGATTAGTCCCTCTGAGCATCCCTACAGGATGGATGGCTGCGATCGAGGTGAAGGAGGGGCATCCCACCTCGATCGCGAGCACATAATGACCATGTGGTATCCATCAAATGATCACACAAAGCACCGTCAAACACCACGCTCTGGCAACAGAATGCCCGATCTGGAAGGCAGAAGGAGCAATTCCATGCGAATCTTGGCTACATCAGCTATTGCCGCACTCCTCATCATTGGCGCACCCAGCTTGGCCCAGACACAAGCAACGCCCGCGCCTTCAAACACCGAGACTCAATCGCAAGAGAGTGGCGTCACGATCCGCAGCATTCAGGTGATTGATGTCGAAGACCTCGAATCGAGTCTCCGCGCGAAAATCGATTCGCTTTTAGAGAATGCGAAGCAGGAAGACCTGAAGTCGCTACGCGATTCGATCGACGCGACCCCTCAAGCTGTCTCCGCACTTAAGGCGAAGGGCCGCGTCTCCGCCCAGGTCGTCGCCATCAATGTCGATGATGACGGTATCCTGACGATGTTCACCAAGAAGAATGCATGATCAGTATCAACGGAGCATGATCGTCATGAAATTGAATGCGGCGCAAGTGAGCGAGACCCTGACGCAGATGAATGCACGGGTTCTCCCCGATGACCACCCTGCCGTCGGCAAGTTGAGTGAATTGTTTGGTGATCACACCTTCTTTGTCGATGAGAGCGGCTTGAAGGTTCTGGAATCGACCGGATCAGCAGAAGCCGAAACGCAGGCGGGATCGGTCGTCAGCCTAGCCGACTGGAGTGACGCAACATCCACCACCCTGAGGGCGCATCAACCAACGCCAACTGGCGTGGTAGTAGTCCTGAGCCAGTCAAGACATTAGCGCCTTTACGTTGCAGCACCGTTGGCGGCCTTTCGCAGAGTGACTGACACGGTCCATGGCGTGCGATCGTGATCGGCTTTAGGCGGGTGATGCTCAACGGTTGATTCTGAAAAATCCCGAAGAACAGACCATCACCGAAAGCTCCGCTATAGTCGAGAAAGACGGCTCAATCCATGCTGTTCGCTGGAACGAAACGGCCGGAGCAAGGCTGGGGCTCAGGTTTGTAGACTGCGACATATACCGTCGAGTACCGTCGAGCGCGGCGGCGATATCGTTCCGACGACAAATTTCTTGGTCATGATGCCGAACTGATTGCGCGGCAGGTCAGGAACGAGTTCCCCTCTACGGATGACCTGTTCGCTCCGTCAGCTCAATGGCGACGCAGTCGCGCGATCGCAAACCTCGACCTGCCTTCAGACATGGAGGACGGCCTCGCTTGCACCCAGCGCTTCGTCCTCGATCTGAATTGTCACATGATCGATGCCGTAATCCTCCTTCATGATTCGGCGAGCTTCGAGCAGGATGTCCCGTTGTCCCGAAAGATTGCCGATCACAAGATGGCAACTCATCGCGTCGAACCCGGAGGTGATCGTCCAGACATGCAAGTGGTGTACGGAGGTTACACCTTCTATTCTCACGAGCTTATCCTGAAGCACTGTAACATCGACATTCGGCGGGACACCTTCCATAAGAATGTGGGTGACCTGCTTCAACAAGAGCCAGGTACGCGGCACGATAAACAGACCGATTCCAGCGCCAATGATCGGGTCCGCCAGCCACCAGCCTTTCCACATCATCAACAGTGCCGCGACGATCACCCCTATCGACCCAAGCATGTCGCTGAAGACTTCGAAATAAGCTCCTTTGACATTCACGCTTTCGGACGAACCCGCCGCCAACAGACGCATGCTGATCAGATTGATCAGGAGGCCCACTGTAGCGATTGCGAGCATCGGTCCGCTCAAAATATCCGGCGGAGAGGCAAGACGTTGGTAGGCTTCGTAGAGGATATAGACCGCCAGCAGCAGGAGAACCACGGCATTCGCCAGCGCCGACAGCACTTCCATTCGCAAGTAGCCGAAGGTTCGCTGTGGCGTAGCCTCACGCGCCGCAAACCAGATAGCCAAAAGGGCCAGAGCGAGCCCCCCAACATCGGTCAGCATGTGCGCCGCATCCGCCAGCAACGCGATACTGCCTGTCATCAGGCCGCCGACGACCTCGGCGACCATATAGGTCGCGGTCAAACCGAGCGCCCAGACAAGTCTTTGGGCGTGCTGCGCGGCCGCTGTACCCGATACCCCTCCACCGTGCATTCAGACCTCCCGAAACGCCAACAGACCTTGCGACCAGTTCTTGAATCATGCCTATCCGGATTTTCCGTCAGCCGTTTCTAACTCGATGGCGGCCGTTGCGGTTTCTCTGCGGAACAAGACGTAAAGCGCCGGCAGCACCAACAGCGTCAAGATTGTCGAAGAAACGATGCCACCGATAACGACGGTCGCCAACGGACGTTGAACCTCGGCGCCAGCTCCGGTTGCGATCGCCATCGGGACAAAGCCGAGCGAGGCTACAAGCGCTGTCATCAACACTGGCCTCAATCGTGTAAGCGCGCCAACCCGGACGGCGTCGCGTATCGGTTTGCCCTCCCTGCGCAGACGCTCGATGAAGGTAATGATGACAAGCCCGTTCAGAACCGCCACACCGGAGAGTGCGATGAAGCCGATACCGGCACTGATCGAGAGCGGAATGCCACGAAGAATAAGCGCGAAAATGCCTCCTGTAAGAGCAAGCGGGACGCCGCTGAACACCAACGCCGCATCGATGAGCGATCCGAGGCTGACGAACAACAGCAGGAAGATCAAAAGCAACGCGATCGGAACCACGATCATGAGACGCTGGGTTGCCGAGACCAACTGCTCGAACTGCCCGCCCCAGCCGATCCAATACCCCGCCGGCATTTTGATCTTTTGAGCAATCTGGCCTTCGGCATCGACGACGAACGAGCCAAGATCCCGCCCCCGAAAGTTGGCAGACACCACGATACGTCGTTTGCCGTCCTCGCGACTGATCTGGTTCGGGCCGGGTGCGACCGATATCTCCGCAAGCTCCGACAGCGGAGCATACCGCATTTGGGCCGGCGGAGACGCGCCGAAGGTCGCGGGCGTTGCCTTCGTTGCAGCTTCAACAGGCGGTAAAGGTATCGGAAGCGCCCGAATCGCGTCGATATCGGAGCGAAGCTCGTTCGGAAGTCGCACCACGAGGTCGAAACGCCTGTCGCCCTCAAAGACGAGCCCGGCACTCTTGCCACCAACCGCGATCTCGACAAGGCCCTGCACATCAGCAACACTGATGCCGAAACGAGACAAGGCTTGCCGATTCAGTTTGACGGTCAAGACCGGCAAGCCAGTCACCTGCTCCGTTCTAACGTCGGCCGCTCCCTGAACATTTTGGAGAACCGCCTGCACCTGGCTTGCAAGCTGCGCCAGCACCTCAAGATCATCGCCGAAAATCTTCACGCCCACATCGCTGCGAACGCCGGAGATCAACTCGTTGAAGCGAAGTTGAATTGGCTGCGATATCTCATAGCCGCTGCCGGCGATTTCCTCGGCCGCAGCCTCTATCTCCGTCACCAATTTCGATTTCGGCTTTTTTGGATCAGGCCATTCGTTTCGAGGCTTGAGCATCACATAGCCGTCCGAGATTGACGGAGGCATCGGGTCAGTGGCGACCTCAGCAGTGCCGGTCCGGGCAAAACTCTCCTTGACCTCTGGAATTTTCTTAAGACGCCTCTCAAGCGCCTGCTGCATCTCCAATGACTGGGTCAGGCTAGTGCCCGGAATTCGCAACGCCTGGATTGCAACGTCGCCCTCATCAAGGCTTGGGATGAATTCACCACCCATGCGCGATGCAGCGTATCCGCTGATGACGACTAGAACGGCTGCCGCGATTCCAACAAGGCCTCGAAAACGAATTGCACGATCCAACATCGGCTCATACATCCGGCGGGCCGCCCGCATGAACCAATTCTCCTTCTCGGAGACCTTTCCCGTTACAAACAGGGCAATCGCCGCCGGCACGAACGTCATGGACAGCAGGCTTGCCCCGAGCAAAGCGAACAGTACCGTCAGCGCCATCGGCGTGAACATCTTGCCCTCGACCCCCGTCAGCGTCAGGACCGGCAGATAAACGACGGCAATGATCAGCGTACCGAACAGGCTCGGCTTGATGACTTCGCGGGATCCCTTCACAATCGTCTCGAAGCGCTCGCTTCGAGTCAGAAGACGACCCTTCTCCCCCTGTTCGTGGGCGAGAAGGCGAAGGCAGTTCTCCACGATAATCACGGCGCCATCGATGATGATGCCGAAATCGATCGCGCCAAGACTCATCAAGTTGGCGCTGACCTTGTTCTCAAACATTCCGGTAATCGTGAACAGCATCGACAGCGGAATGACCAAAGCCGTGGCGAACGCCGCTCTTAAATTGCCAAGGATAAGAAAAAGCACCGCGATGACGAGCAAGGCACCTTCGACAAGGTTCTTTTCGACGGTGGCAATGGTCGCGTCAATGAGATGTGTCCGATCGTAGATCGCACGGATCGAGACGCCTTCAGGCAGCGAGCGCTCGATCTGCTTGAGCTTGGCCGCGACGCGCTGCGCGACGCTTCGCCCGTTCTCCCCGATCAACAGCATCGCTGTTCCAAGGACGACCTCCTGGCCGTCATGCGTCGCCGCTCCCGTACGCAAATCCTTCCCTTCGCGGACATCGGCAACGTCCATGATCCTGACCGGAACGCCGTTTCGAGAGCCGATGACGATCTGTTTGATGTCCTCGATACCACTCACCTGTCCCGGCGTCCGGACCAGATACTGCTCTCCGTTCTTCTCGATATAGCCTGCACCGACATTCGCATTGTTGGCGGCAAGCGAGGTCATGACGTCGCGGAAACTCAAGCGGTAGGCCATAAGCCTGCCGGGATCCGGCATCACATGAAACTGCTTCTCAAAGCCGCCGATGGTGTTGACTTCGTTGACACCGGCGACATTGCGCAGCTGCGGCTTGATGATCCAATCCTGAATGGTTCTCAGGTCGGTCGGACCATAACGATCACCATCCCCCCGTCCGGCACCAGCCTTCGCCTCCACGGTATACATGTAGATCTCACCGAGACCAGTCGATACAGGCCCCATCGCCGTCTCGATTCCGGTGGGAAGCGTGTCTTTGACGCGCTGTACGCGCTCATTGACAAGCTGACGCGCGAAATAGATGTCCGTGCCGTCCTGGAAAACCACCGTTACCTGACTGAGGCCATAGCGGGACAGCGATCGGGTATTCTGGAGATGGGGCAAACCTCCCATCGCCGTCTCGATCGGAAAAGTGATCCGCTGCTCAACCTCCAACGGCGAATAGCCGGGCGCACTGGTATTGATTTGCACCTGAACGTTGGTGATATCGGGAACGGCATCGATCGGCAGACGCGTGAAATTCCACACACCGAGTGCGGCCATCAGCAGCACGCCGATCATCACCAGCCAGCGTTGCCGGACCGAGAAGGCAAGAATTCTGTCTATCATCGCTGATATCCGAACTTGGAGGCGCACGGTTTCGACCGATTCACCAATGGCCGCTCCGGGGCGGTCGCCAGCACCATCAGCCAAGCCTGCATTCGATCGATGTCAGTGCTCATGGGCTGCGGTTCCCTTCGCGATCTCGGCTTTCACCACGAAGCTGTTACCCGCCGCATACTTGTCGCCATCGCGTATGCCGGACATAACCTCGACATGTTCGGGATCGCGACTTCCCAGCGAGACATCCCGAATCTCAAACCGGTCGCCCAGTCGAACGAAAACAACGCTTCTGTTCTCGATCGTCTGAATTGCGGATGTCTTGACTGCGACGGGCACTTGTCTGGCCGACAAGATCAGACGGGCGGACACGAACAGCCCGGTCCGCAAACGCATCCCCTCGTTGCGGATCACGGCACGCGCCAGCGCGGTCTGGGTATCGCTGCTGCCGACAGGCGAAATATAAGAAACGTCAGCGTCGATCGGCTTTCCTCCATCGCCAACGTCAATCAGAAGCTTGTCTCCGACGCGAACGCGCGGCAAGTCACGGCGATAGACCGACAGGTCGACCCAGACCGTCGAGACATCCGCGACAATGAAGGCAGGCTTCTGTTCCGACGCATACTCACCAAGCGCAACCTGACGATCGATCACCGTGCCTGAAATCGGCGCACGCAATTCATAGACCGTCAGACTCTGATTGCTCTCGATCTTCGCAAGAAGATCGCCCTTTTCAACCACGTCGCCGATCCGCTTCTTGATCTCACGTACGACCCCGGAAAATCGCGGCGTGACCTGAACCAGGGCCTCCTGGTTCGGCTGAAGAATGCCATTCAGCATGATCGAATCGTGCAACGTTGCTCGTTGCGCCGACAGGATCTCGATCCTCGATGAGGCGACCTTCGCGTCGCTCATCTCGATGGAATTTTCATCCTGGTGCCCGCTCTCGTCGTGACCTTTTCCGCCGCGCTCCGCTTGCGACGTGACATTTTCTGTCGACGTTACGACTTTGCCCGGTATGTTGGCGTACACGCCGATTCCTGTTACCAGCGCGATCCCCGCAACCACCACTGCGATCCACGTTTTCATCGCGCATTTCCCCGCGCCAGAGCGAACGGATTGCCGACAAGCCCCTCGATGGTGGCAACGGCGACGTGGAAATTCTGCTGTGCCTCCTGCTCGCGCAGACGCGCCTGCACGAGGCTGGACTGTGCATCCAACACCTCGAGCAAGGAGTAGCGTCCTTGGCCGTACCCTTCCGAGATGGCTGTGGCGGCGTCCCTCGCCTTGGGAATCGCTACGGTGCGCAAGAGCGCAAGCTCTCTCAGCGCGCCTTCGAGGGAATCGTAGGCGCGCCCGGCGAGGACGATGAGGGTATTGCGGTTCGCTTTTTGCTGGGCGCGGGTCTTGGCGAGGTTCTCCTGAGCGGAGAGAATATTGCCCTGGTTCTGGTCAAAGACTGGAATCGGAACCGACAGGGACAATCGAACCGCATTGTCGCCGGTCTCATTATAATGGCGCCAACCGACAGAGGCTGTCACGTCGGGGTAAGGCTTCAGGCGCGCCAGCAACAGTTCAGCATTTCGCTGCGCGTAAACCGCCGTCCACCGCACCAATTGCGGGTTTGCGTCGATAGCTGCGATCACCGACTGGAACTTGGGCGGCCGACCAACGGCCTCAAGCCGACCCGATACGATGCCGAAGCGCGGCGTTGTATCTCCCATGAGGATAGCCAACTCGCGACGCGCGCTTGCGAGGGACGATTTCGTGCGTTCACGATCCGCTTTCACCAGCGCGGACGCCGCTTCCGCTCGCCCTGTTTCAGCCACGGAGGACGCACCTGCTTCGACGCGGCGTTGCAGCAGCGGTGTGATCTTATCGAGAGCCTGGACGTGTTCGTCGAGAATATGAATTCGCCGCTGCAGCCCAAGGACATTCACGAAGGCGATCGCGGTCTCCGAAAGAATTTCGAGCCGCACCGCCTGCCGTTCGATGGCCGCGGCATCCAGCCCGGCCTGACCGACGGCAATGCGGGCATCGCGCTTGCCCCACAACTCGAACATTTGACTGATCTGCAGCGTCGATTCGGCAGATCGCGTTCCGCGGTAAACACCAGACCCGAACGAATTATCCTGTTCATAGGAAATCGTCGGGTTGGGCAACGCGCCGGATTGGATCCGCTGTCCGCGTGCGATGCCGATATCGCGTTCCGCCGCAGTCAAACGTGGACTTGCAGCAAGCGCACGCTGCAGCGCAGATCCCATGGTGATTGTTTGCGAGTGCGCTCCATCGCTCAGCGTACAACTGATGAGCAGCGCCATCGCACACGCAAAACGCGTGTCGATCCTGAATGGCATGACAACAAACCTGACGAACGACGGATTCAGGGCAGAAAGCGCCCAGCGACGAAGGTCAGATCAGGCTTTTGGAGGTGGAAGGTCGATCCCGCCGAAAAAACCACGCCGATCAGCGTCCTGATAAAACGAGAGTTTCATCGGCACTTCGCTGATCGTGGCGAAGGTTAACGGAGCGGGCACCGAGACCGAGAAACATCCATGGCAGTGGTGATCGGCGACGATTCCGGCATCGGACTGGCCGGTTCCTTCCTGCACGAGGGATACAACGACCGATCCGGAAGGCTTCGAGAGTTCGAGATCGCAAAGTCCGTGAAGCGCGCCGACGCAAAGATACGTCATCAGCACCAGGAGAGTTATCGTCCTCCGGGGAACCTGCAAAAAACTGCGATGGAACAGGCGGCTCGACAATTCTGGATCTAACTCTTCGGTCGCGATACCCGATCAGGTTAGCACGGCGCGTCGATTCCTGTCGATCCGGAACAATGTAACAATCAGAGCCGGCCTTATATGGCGGCTCTCATGCATCGCCCGTTGCATCAGCCCGCTTCCTACACTCCGCTATCGCTCGCCGAAAATCTGGCGTCAAATCGTCGCGACGATCGCAACCGTCATCCTGCTATCGTGGCGGCCCATCCTGCACCACCGTGTCCGCAAGCATAGCGGCGGTCGCGGCCGACAAGGTCCATCCCAGATGTCCATGACCGGTATTGTAGAACACCCCCGGCGCACGACCTTTTCCGATCTTCGGCATCATATTCGGCATCATCGGCCGCAAACCAGCCCATGGTACGACTCGTTGGGTGCGAACTTCGGGGAAAAGCATCCGCGTCCACTCAACCAATGGCCTTACACGATCGTCGCGGATATCACGATTCATGCCATTCAATTCCGCCGTTCCCGCGATACGAAAGCGCCCGGCGCCCAGCCGGCTGGTCACAATCTTCGCGCGGTCGTCGAGAAGGCTGACCCAAGGAGCCGCCTTTTGGGACGCTTCATCATCCAGGTGGACTGTGATCGAGTACCCCTTCACGGGGTAGACGTTGAGCCGATCACCAAGCATGGCGGCAAAGCCGCGACTGCTCGCGCCTGCACATATAACGACGGCATCGGCTTCAATGGCCTGCGCCGCTGAATCCCCATCACTATCAGCGGCCGAACAATTGACGTGAAAGCGGTCGCGCCGCTCAATACCGGTCACTATCCTATCGTACATGAACGTTGCGCCACGCTTCTCACAGGCACGTGCTAGTCCGGCCGTGTATTTATGGATGTCCCCGGTGGAATCCGACGGTGTGTAGAATCCACCATGAAACGCGCCGTGCAGAGTCGGCTCGATCGATTTGATCTCGCCCGTTGTCACGGCTCGCCGATCCAGTCCTCCCTCCACCAGCATTTGATTCACGCTCGTCGCGTGTTCGAAACTGCGCTTGTCCCAGTAAATGTGCAGAATACCGCGACGGACATGATCGAAATCGATTTCCTCGCGCTCCGCAATCTCAAACATGAACTTGCGCGCCGCGATCGCGAGCCTCGTGGTGGCAACAGTGTTCTCGCGATACTTGCCGATGTTGGAAACAAACTCGGCCAGCCAACTGTACTTGTGCCACGTCGGCGCAGGATTCATCAAAAGCGGCGCATCCCGCTTAAGCATCCATTTGATGCCCTTGAGAACCGTCGACCAGTGATTCCAGACTTCGGCATTGCTGGCGGAAAGCTGCCCGCCGTTGGCGAAGGAGGTTTCCATCGCGGGATAGCGATGACGATCCACGACAGTGACGTCATAACCGCGCATCAACAGGGCATAGGCCGTCGACACGCCGGCAATGCCGGCGCCGATCACAACTATTTTGGACAACGTTGCTCTCCAGACAGATCAATGGGTGCAGGCCATCGGCCTACGGCTCTCCCCAAAATCTGTCTGTTTACCTGAGAGCTTGACCGACGCGCCTGCGCTTCGGCTTTCCCCTTCGGTGGACGCTCGAAGCGTCACTCTCCAGATTGTTCGGCGACACGGTCACTTTTGCCTGAGAGTTTCCTTGGGGGGTTGCTCCGTCGGCGCCGGCGTTATGCCGATCTCTCCCGTACTGCCTTGTCGAACGACTTATTTGTAAAATGGATGCGAGCTACGTTCAACGAAAATGTCGATCGACCGCGATACCGATCTGCGATTTCAACGGCCCGTTCGATCCACTCGCAGCTAACAGGTGGCGTGCCGTCGTTCGAATGTCTCGTGACAACGCGCGCTGGACTGCGGCAGCATCTCCTGCCTTCACCCCGTCGATGATCTCCTTGTGCTCGGAGGCATCCCACGGCGAGTTCGGAACCATGAACGAGAAATACATCGTGGGTCCGCTCAACAACCAAAGCGACTCGATCAGCGGCATCAGGACATCGGATTTCGCAGCCTCATAGAGCGTGAAATGAAATTCCTGATTGATCGAAAGACACTCAAGCGCATCGCGCTGGTCGATGGCCGCTAGAAGCCGCTTGTTGATGGCCGTCAGCCGATTTGGAAGATCGGCATCGACGCTTTTCAAGGCGGCTTTAGCCGCCATGTTCTCCACGACCTCACGAACCTCGAACAATTCCTTCAGTTTTGATGCCGAAAGCCGCGGCACGCGCACGGACCCACTGGGCAGCTCCTCAAGTACATTGGCGGCCACCAGTTGACTGAGGCCGCTGCGAATAGGCATCGAACTGGTGCCGAACGCCGTCGCCAGCGCGCGAAGGCCCATCACCTGGCCGGGCATGAATGCCCCCGTCATGAGCCCATGTCGCAGCCGCCTCGCCACCAGGTCTGTGATATGGGCTCTTTTCTGATCGCTCCGCTTCTTCTGGCCGGCTTCCTCAGCCGTCGCCGGCTTGGTTACGGGTTCGCGCGAACGCGCCATCTAACTTCCTCACTCTCTTAGTATCTCGGCAAGCTCCACGGCAACGATCTCGCCAGCCAGTGGATACAATCGGCAAAGACTACTTGACGCAGGTGCGGCAATCCAGCCGAAAGGCATTATTCCCGCAGTTTCAAACTGGGCAGATATCCGGCTCAAGTCGAAGGATGCCCGTCAGCCATCGGCCAAACGACGTATCGACGGCATGGCGATCCCTCGATCACATCTTCCCTGTGATGCGGCATCAGTCCGTGACTTCGAACATGCCTTCGACCTCTACAGGCACATTGCGCGGCAGCGACGACGAGCCGACAGCCACCCGCACATGCTTTCCCGCATCGCCGAACACCGCAACCATCAAATCCGACGCGCCGTTGATGACTTTTGGATGATCGCCAAATCCGGCAACCGCATTGACGAAGCCTCCGAGGCGCACCACGGATCGCACGCGCTCCAGATTGCCGTCCAGCGCGGTGTTGAGCTGCGCCAGCAGATTGATCGCGCAAACGCGGGCTGCGGCCTGCCCCTGCTCAAGCGAAATCTCCGCACCCAACTGTCCGACGAAAAGATCCTTGCCATCCTTGGAAGGCACTTGCCCGGAAACAAGCAGCAGATCCCCGATCCTCCGGAACGGCACGTAGTTCGCCGACGGGACCGATGGTCGTGGCAATTCGATCCCGAGCTGTTTCAGCCGATCTTGAATATTGGTCATAGTGGTGGTCATCCTTCTCTCATGGTCTGTCATTGGATCGTCCGGAGGCGCAGCCATGCCGGTGGTGTGTTGCGATGGGTATCAATCGATGCCGTTTCGTTGCGATTGATCGGGTTCAGGGCAAAGGCGGGACACGCCGCACCGTGCTGCGATCCAGTTCATCGAGGGAACCGAAGCCGCCGATCGCCATGGCCAGATCGATCTCCTCGCGCAGCAGATCGAGCGCATGCTTGACGCCGGCTTCACCGGCCACCGATAGTCCCCACAGATGCGACCGCCCTATCAGAACTGCATGCGCGCCCAGCGCGATTGCTTTCAGTACGTCGGCGCCTCGTCGCACGCCGCCATCCAGAAGCACCGGTACGCGACCGGCGACGGCATCGACGATTTCTTCCAGCGCTTCAATGACACCCAGCGTCTGATCGAATTGCCGGCCGCCGTGATTGGAAACCTGAACCGCATCGCAACCGGAATCGAGCGCCTTGACGGCGTCTTCTCCGCGCAACACCCCCTTGATGATCAGCGGGCCATCCCAGATCGAACGGAGCCACGCGACATCGCTCCAACGCACCGCCGGGTCGATCAGCGTCGAGATATAGCGCGCCATATCGACGACGCCTCCGCCACCGTAAGCTTCGAAATTCTTGAATGTCACGCGCGGCGTTCGCGCCATCCGCATCCACCAGCCTGGATGCAGGGCAGCATCAAGCATGGTGGAAAGATTGAGCTTGGGATTGATGGTGAATCCGTTACGGATATCGCGCTCGCGGCGCCCCAGCAAAGGACAGTCGACCGTCAACGTGAGAGCCTCGTAGCCCGACGCACGAGCGCGCTCGGCAAACGCCCGGGTGATGCCGCGATCCTTGTAGATAAAAATTTGCAGCCATTTCGGGCCCGGCGCGGCGTCTGCAATCTCTTCAATCGACAATGTCGAGCCCGCGCTGACCGTCATGATCGTGCCGGCTTTGGCGCACGCCCTGGCAACTTCCGCTTCACCACGTGGCCAGAGCAGACCGGATGAGCCGGTGGGCGCGACCAGCACCGGACTTTCGATCCGGCGCCCGAACAGAGTGCGACTCTGGTCACGGCTTTCGCGCCCTGACAACGCACGCGCCATCAAGGCATAGGTCGCGAAGCCGGCTGAGTTGCGGTGTTTGGTGGCCTCGTCACCAGCACCACCGTCGACGAAATCGAACAACATGCGCGGCAATGCTCTACGAGCCGCCTCGCGCATATCGTCGATGGTGATCAGACTCTCCAGTCGCGCCATGTCCGCAACCGTCTAGCTCGCACCACGTACACGGCGCATCAGCTCATCGCGCGAAAGACCTGCAATCCCCATGCGTTCGGCGGTTCGGCCGGCGTCCGGCGTCACGCCGCAGGCTGCATCGCCAAGCAGCGATAGCGCTGCCGCAACCGGGGTTTGCACATTCGCGATCGTGGCGAGAGCGAGGAACGGCGTCAGGCCGTAACCAAAATCCTCGACGTAGTATCGATGGGTCAAGGTGTCAGGCGCCTTTATCCGCCGGTTGGCTTCTCCATCAGAGATGGCCGCGCGATAATCATCAGCCGCCGCGTCGGCGGAAACGGTGCCGATGGCGCGCATTTCCTCGATCACCGTCGGCAGATCGTGGCCGAATGCCGCCGCGACGGCACGGCGCTCGTTGTCGAGCGCGGCCATCACGCGGACCACACCGGGCGTCATGCCCTCGACGTAGAACGTGAAGTCGCCATGCGTCGCCTCGACCCAGGCCGCGGCGAGGACGGCACCCGGCGGATGCAGGACCATGTTGACGTTCGACAGATCGCTCGCCAGGACATCGCCCGTATCGTACGCGGTCGGATAAAGCTGACGCGCCGCCGCCAACGCTGCCGCGCCGCCCGGCAATGCCGCTGCCCGGATGCTCCCCGCCCGCCCCGATACGGTGACGTGATCGGGTTGATACTTACGTGCCACATAAGTGAGTGTCGAAAATTCGGCGATCGGCGGCGGAGTTGCTCCGGCCCTGCGATAAGCTTCGTGAAACTCGAGCGCTCCGCCGGTGTGGCCAGGATTGAGAATGACCGGCGTGATGGAGGACCATCCCGCTCCGGCGAGGGCCTGTGCGACCACGCCATGAGAGAACGTCGGCAAAGTCACAAGCGCCGCATCGGCTCCGCGAACGGCATCACGTAGGCTCGCGGTAATACCTGCTGGCCTGAGCACGCCTTCTCCAAGCACGCCGTCATAAGCGATGCCGTTGGTCTTGAATGGCTCCAACGTCTGCGGCGAGCGATTCCAGAGCGTCACGTCATGTCCGGCAAGCGACAGTTCGATAGTGGCCGCGGCTCCGCCGGCGCCCGCACCAATCACCAGAATTTTCATGGCCATGTCCTTGTCATGTGCGTCTACCGTACCTTGTCGGCGTGGTCGTTACCTACTCACGCACGCCCGATCATCCCGATCCGCGTCGCCACGCGATACTCTCGCACCTCAATCCGCTGTCCATCCGCCATCGACCAACAGCGAGGTCCCGGTGACCAATGCCGATGCATCCGATGCCAGAAATACCACCGCGCCCATCAGATCTTCGACGCGACCGATCCGCCCGAGCTTGATCTTGGTCGAGAGCGCCGCAAGCTGGGCCTCGCCAAGACCGTAGGATCGTGTCAGCGGCGTATCGGTAAACGTCGGTGCAATCGCATTGACGCGAATGCCGCGCGGGCCGAGTTCAACCGCAAGCGCCTTCGTCAGACCCTCGATGGCGAACTTCGACGTCACGTAGATCGACCGCTCGCTGGCACCGACATGCCCGAGCTGCGACGATACGTTGATGATCGAACCGCTTCTGCCAGCCGCGAGCAGCTTCGCAACCACCAACTGCGTCAGATTGAAAACCGCTCTGACATTGAGATCGAACACGGCATCGAAATCATCGAGCCCGACATCGAGAAAAGCTCCGGGCCGGTTGATCCCGGCGTTGTTGAGCAGAATGTCGAACGGCGCCTGATCCCGCAGCGCCTCGACGACAGCAACACGGTCAGTCACATCCAAAGGAAGAGCCCCAGCCTTCCCGCCCTGACCATTGATTGCCGCGGCAACGATCTCGATCTCGTCACGCGTCCGAGCGCAAAGGGTCACGTCCGCGCCGGCACCGGCTAGGGCAGTGGCGGCGGCGAGGCCGATACCCCGTCCCGCACCCGTGACAAGCGCACGCCGGCCGTCCAACCGAAACGACGGCATAAGAGGAAGCCCACCAACAGCCATCGTTACAACTCAGCCGCCGAGTCTGGCCCGTAACTCGCCCAACTCGCGCGCCACGGCCTCCACATCGACGACATTGAACCCGGCGGCGAGCGTGGGTGAATATGCCGCGAGCGCATCTCTCGCCCGCTCGGAATACGTCACTCGCCCATCGTCCGAAATGCTGACGCCGTCCGCGTCTTCAAATCCGCGATTCCAGGCGACCGCGGCATCGCGCGTCAGTCCCTTGGGGAGATCCAGCGTCACACGTCCGGCAGATACACGCACCGGATAGCCGCCGGGCAGTCCGCCCGGGCCGGGAACATGCGCAAGGATATCGCCATGGCCGGCAAGCGCACGCAGAACGGGAACGGCCGATGCACCCGAGATCGCATTGAGGTCGCGATATGGCAATTGCACATGCCGCGTCATGTCATCGACGTTCGGAATCTCGTTCTCGCCAACCCACGCCCGGACCGGCGCGCCAGTGCGCTCCGTACCCGGCTTGCGCCATTGCACGAGATGCTGGTGATGCCCGAGCACACGCAGCGAACCGCGCTGCTCGGCGGGCAACAACGCGGCAATCACTGCCGCGTAGATCGCGATGTTGCCAACGCCGGTCGTGATCGGCAGCCCTGCGCGATGCAGCACCTGATTGACTCCATCCGGGTAACAGGTATTGACGAATGTGACGTTCGCGCCCGCCACCTGCACAGCTTTCGCAGTACGTGACGGCAACACGGAATGGAATGCGATGGTCATTCCGAATCCGGCCTCGGCCACCAGCCGCGACCACTCGGAATCCATGCGATCCACCTTCCATGGCGATTGCAGGGACGCCGACTGAACGACAATACGCGGATTGGTCTTGGCAAGCGCCTCGCCGATCGACTCCGGCGAACCGGAATCGACCTTGAGCGTTCCGAACGTCACGGGCGTGCCAAAAATGGCAGCCCGCGAACCCCCGGCTTCGGCAAGCCAGGTCATACGCTCCACGTTGCGGCCACCGACCAGCACATGAAGCGGTGCCTGCGCGGTGGACGCGAGGTCGCAGATCATGATTTCCGCGAAATACCCCGTGCCCAGTATCAGAATATCGTTGGCCATAGTGTTCGACTCCATTCGTTCGCCGGGCACGTCAGTCTTCAATGCGCGTTTCTACTTGATGAAGTCGTTGGTGAAGGCGGTGCCGACATCCACCTTGCTCTTCATCATTTCCATTCCGATCAGTTGATCCTGCAGGCTTTCCCAGCCGGCCTTCGTCGAACTGCCCAGCCCCCCGGCCTTGACGTCGTCCGACTGGGTAAGCTTCAAAACTTCCGGCAGTTTCAGTTCGGCATAGACCTTGTCGGTGGACGGGTTGGCCTTGATGAAAGCGTCATAGGCTTCCTTCGGATGCTCCAGCGAATAGCTCCACCCCTTAAGAAAAGCCTTAGTGAAGCGCTTCACCAGATCCGGGTTTTCCTTGATCAACGCCTCGTTGGTCAGAACCGAGGTCGAGTACATCTTGACGCCAAGGCCCTCGAAACCGATCCAACTGACATCCTCGCCGCTCGCTTTCAGTTTGAGCGCGTCATTGAAGTAGAAGCCGACGCCGACATCGATCCGATTGGATGCGATCAGCGGCACCAACGCGCCATCAGCCGGCACTTCCTTGAACTTGGTCGGATCGAGTTTCAACGACGTCTTCAGCGCTTCCCACTGCCGGCCGGTGTTGCTCTTGAGCTGAATGCCGAGCGTCTTGCCATATAGGTCAGTCTTGACGTCCTTGATATTTGCCG
>JAFKKL010000361.1 GCA_017305595.1 Hyphomicrobiales bacterium
CGCGGCTCTTGTCGTTCTCATCCCAGTAGAAACTGAATACCAGCGGCATGCCCTGCGTCACCTTGTTGCCGAGCGCCCCGATATACACCGTCGTCATCGACAGCGGCACGAAGCGCTGACCGGCGCGCTCGATGCCGAACTCGCCCGCCTGCTTGACGGCGTTGCTGAGGTCGGCGCCACCGGCGATCACACCGATGTTCTTTGCACCCGACGCCTGCGCGCGCAGCAGGAACGAACTGAAGTCCGGGGTATTCAGCGGGAAGCGCACCGCGCCCTTGAACTCGCCGCCGCCCGCCTCGATCATCTTTTTGGCGTCAGCTTCGATGGAATGCCCGGCGGTGTAGTCCACGGTGATGAAGTACCACGAACTCGCCTTATCGCCGGACACGCCTTTGATGGTGAGGTTCGCGACCTCATAGCCGTCATTGGCCCACTGCATGCCGTTCGGCGAACAGGACTTGCCGCCGATGTCACTGCTGCTGGCCATCGACACCACGAGAATTTTGTCTTTCTGCTCTGCGAGGCTCTGCACCGCGAGCGATACGCCCGAGCTATAAATATCGAACACCGCGCCGACGCCCTCGACGTCGAACCAGCGCCGCGCGATGTTGACGCCATTGTCCGGCTTGTGCGCATGGTCGGCATACACGATCTCGATCGGCTTGCCGAACATGGTGCCGCCCATGTCTTCGATCGCCAGTTTCGCGGCCGCGACCGAACCCATGCCGGTAATGCTGGAATAAACCGAATTCTGATCGTTGAGGATGCCGACCTTGACCGGCCCCTGTTGCGCCAACGCGCTCCCCCCAAACCCCACCATGATGGCTGCCGCGGCGATCCAAGCGCGCATTCGCACCTCCCGAAATTTGCAATTCTTTCCACGCCCGATGGCGTCTACAGGCAATTCTGCCCGAGCCCATGGATTACGTCAATTCCTTTACGTATATCGGACGGCGCGCTCTTGGCCGGCAATCACCTCGCGTCCGCAACCGCGCGGGAGATGCCGATTTCGTCTCGCGGAAATGACGTACAGTGCAAGCTATCGTCGGCCCGCCGGCCAGTCCGCCGCCATGTCGATATCGAGATTGGCGAGTTCATAGCCCCGGCGGAAATCGACGATGTGCTTGTCCATCCAGCTTTTCGCGCCGGCAGCATCACGGTTGCGCAATGCCTGGACGATCTTCTCGTGCGCGAACAGCAGGCGCTCGCCGGCACTCAGGCTTGTCAGCACCTTGGAGAACGATGGATAGAACAACTGGCTGATGGGCTGGCGGCACAATTGCAACGCGCGATTGCGCGAGGCGCGGGCGATAATCTGATGAAACGCGATATCGAGTTGCACCAGTGCCTGCCGGTCTTCCAGGCTCGCTCGCGTCTTGTCGAGGTTATCCTGCAACAGATCGAGCGTCTCGTCGTCGATGCGCCGTGCGGCGCATTCCGCCAGCACCGGCTCGAAGCAGCGCATGCTTTCCCATAGCTCGAGGAAGCTGATCTCGTGCAGCACGATGGCGGCCGTGATCCGCGCGGAAATATCCGCTTCGCGCGGCGCGGTGACATAGAGCAGCTTGCCACCGTCGTGACGGCGCACCAGACCGTTCTGCTCGAGCACACGGACGGCCTCGCGCACCGTCGAACGATGCACACCAAAGTCACTCGCCATCGTGGTTTCCGACGGCATGCGATCGCCGACCGACCATTGCCCCGACATGATCTTCGCCTCGATGCTGCGCACCACCTGCCGATAAGCAGGCTCGCTGCGCGCTGCACCGCTTGCAGGATCGGGCGGCATCGTCAGGCCTTCTTTCCAGATACGGCGACGCGATCGGCATCGCGCAATGCACGCCGGCTGACCTTGCCGGTGATGGTGGTCGGCAGTTCGGTGCGATACTCGATCGCGCGCGGATACTTGTAGGGCGCGGTCACCGACTTGACGTGGTCCTGCAATTCGCGTGTCAACGCCGGCGACGGTGCAATACCGTCGCGCAATACGACAAACGCCTTGACGATCTCGCCCCGCTCCTCATCCGGACTGCCGATCACCGCACAGATTTGGATCGCCGCATGTTCGGCCAACGCGTTCTCCACTTCCAGCGGGCCGATGCGATAGCCGGCGGAATTGATGACGTCGTCGGAGCGGCCGCGGTACCAGAAGTAACCGTCGGCATCTTTCTCGGCGCGGTCGCTGGTGAGATACCAGCGGCCTTCGGGGCCTTCGACGACGCATGCCGCGGTCTTCTCCGCATCCTTCCAATAGCCCAGCATCAGTTGCGGGTTCGGCAGTTTCACTGCGAGGTCGCCCTCCTGGCCCGCCGGCAAGCGCCGGCCGTCGGCGTCGATCACGTCCATCTCGGTGCCGGGCGACGGCAGGCCCATCGAGCCATAGCGCACCGGCTCGCCCGGATAGTTCAACGCAACCATCAGCACCTCGGTCTGGCCATAGGCTTCGTCGATGCGGATGCCGGTGGCCTCTTCCCAACGCTCGGCCACGGCCGGATTCATCGCCTCCCCCGCCGTCACCACGCGTCGCAGCGCCGGCAGGTCGCCGCGCTGTACTTCGTGCACGACGCGCGAGAGTTCAGTACCCGGCGCGCAATAGACGGTGATGTTGTTCTTGCGTAGAAGTTGCGGCCGCAGCTTGGCGTCGAACGGGCCGTCGTAGAAGAACGAGCACGCACCGCAACTGAGCGGACCGAAGATGATACTGGTGCCGGCCTTGGCCCAGCCGGTGTCGGCCGTGCACCAGATAATTTCGCCGGGGCGAAGGTCGAGCCAGTAGATCGCGGAGACGCGCCACGAATAAATCGCGCGCGAGGAATGGATCACCGCCTTCGGATGCCCGGTCGAACCGGAGGTGTAATACATGATGGCGGGGTCTTCGGCATCGACGGTCGCCGCCTCGGCGGTGTTCGGAACACCTGCCATTTCCTTGTGCCAGTCGAGCCAGCCCGCCGCCTGCCCGATCGCGATCTTCACCGGAACCTTTTCCGCGACGAGCGCGAATTTCTCGGTGTGCTCGGGGCGGCAGATCGCCGCCTTCGCCTCGGCATTCTCGACGCGATAGGCGATATCGCGCGCGGTCAGCATCTCGACGCAGGGGATCGGCACCGCGCCGATCCGCATTGCCGCAATCACCGCGATGAACCACTCCGGCAAACGCGGCAGCATGACGATGATGCGATCGCCTTTCTCGACGCCTCGCGCGCGCAACACGTTGGCCAGCCGGTTCGAGAGTTTCGCCAGTTCGGAATAACTGTAGGTGCGCTCCTCGCCCGCCCCGTTCTCCCAGATCAGCGCTGGGCCATCGCGCTCGGAAGCCCATCGATCGATGACATCGGTGGCGAAGTTGAATGTCTTCGGCACGCGCCAGTCGAAACTCGCGCACATCGCGGCGTGGCTCTCCACGATCGGCTTGTCCAACGAGAATACATCACGCATGGTTTCCTCCCGATATTGCTTTTGTTCTTGCCGTTGTCGGTGGCGCGCTCTAGCCGGTTTGCCCCTGCACGATGCGGCGACCGAGCGCCCAGCGATGAACTTCGGACGGGCCGTCATAAATGCGGAACGCGCGGACATCACGATAGAAGCGCTCCACCACCGTGTCGCGGGTGATGCCGAGCCCGCCCAGAATCTGCAACGAACGATCGGCGACGCGCGCCACCGCTTCCGAGCACACCACCTTGGCCATCGAGCTTTCGGTGCCGCCGCGCTCGCCTTTGTCCAGCACCCAAGCGGCGTGCCAGATCGTCAGTTGCGCGGTGTGAATGTCCATCGCGTTGTCGGCCAGCATGAACGACACGCCCTCGTGTGACCCGAGCGGCTTGCCGAACGCGGTCCGGCGGCGCGCGTAATCGGTGGCGATCTCGTGCGCGCGGATCGCGGAGCCGAGCCAGCGCATACAATGCGTCAGCCGCGCCGGCGCAAGCCGCACCTGCGCATGACGGAAGCCCTGCCCGACCTCGCCGAGCACGGCATCGGCCGGCAGCCGCAGATTGTCGATGCGAATAACGGCGTGACCGCCGACGAAACTGGAATCCATGGTGTCGAGCGTGCGCTCGATCTTGATCGCGGGGTTCGGCAGATCGGCAAGAAACATCGTCGCGCCGCCGTCGCCCTCGCCGCCGACAACCTTGGCCATGATGATGGCGAAGGCCGCGCCTTCCGCGCCGGTGATCAGCCACTTGTCGCCGTCGATCACCCATTCGTTGCCGTCACGTCGCGCCGTAGTCTGCATCTGGCCCGGATCGGAGCCGGCGCCAGGCGCGGGCTCCGTCATGCAGAAGCACGACCGCACACCGCCGGTCGCCAAAGGCTTCAGGTAGCGCTGGCGCTGCTCCGGATTGGCGATCACATCCAGCATGTGGATGTTGCCTTCGTCCGGCGCGGCGCAATGCAACGCGATGGGTCCGAGCATGGAATAGCCGGCGGCGGTGAACACGGCAGCGCGTCCGATGTGAGACAATCCCGCGCCGCCGAATTCCTCCGGCGCATGTGGCGCCAGCACACCGGCGCGC
>JAFKKL010000096.1 GCA_017305595.1 Hyphomicrobiales bacterium
TTGCCGCCGAGCAGCATCTGATCGAGGCCGCCGGAGATTTCCTCCCAGACGGTTTTCTTATCATCAAGGTGCGCGCGCGACTGGTCGACGTATGCGATCTTCACGGTGTCGCCGAGACGGATCGTATGCTCGCGATAGTCGCCCTTGCCTTCCGGCGCCTCGCCGCTGCCGGCGACGACGAACGAATCCGGCGCGTTGGACGCCGCGACCGTGAAGGAAAACGCGTGGAAGCTCGGCACCGCCGGCGGATTGACCTTCGGGCAGACGTTGCTGCGCGCCACCGGGTTGGCGCCGCCCTTCATGAGACCCCACTGATCGAGGAATTGAGTGTATTCACCGTTGAAGCTCTTGAAGCCGCTTTCGGTGAACGGCGCTGGCGAACGCAATTCGCAAGCAGCGAAGGCGGTCAGCGGGCGGCCGGCGGCCTTGATGATCTCGGCCGCGCGCGCAAAGCCTTCCTTGATCGGCACCGGATTGGCAAACCGGACGCGCTCGATGGCAAAGCCCGGCAAGGCACCAACGCCCGCGGAATACTGGCTGACGCCGGGGATGAACCTGTAGCCACCTTCACGCAGTTCAACAGTCTCGGTCATGATGACGCTTTACCTCTTTCGGTCGGGGGAAGAAGGGTGACGGGCGCGCTGGAACTATTTCAGCACGCCCAGATAGGCCTCTCCGATGATCGGATCGGCGAGGAGATCTTGTCCGGAGCCTGATCGCACGATCCGGCCCATATCCATCACGAACGCGGTATCGCAGAGATCCAGCGCGGTGATGACGTCCTGCTCCACCAGCAGGATCGACATGCCCTCAGCGTTCAATGTTCGCAGCGCGGCGACAAGCTGCTCGACGAGAAGCGGCGACAGGCCGAGCGACAACTCGTCGACCATCAGCAGCTTCGGCGCGCTCATCAGGCCGCGGCCAATCGCACACATCTGCTGCTCGCCGCCCGAGAGCGTGGCCGACGCCTGATTGCGGCGTTCGAACAATTTCGGGAACGTCGTGTAGACGCGGTCGAGATCGCGCTTCAATTCGGAAGACGACACCTGGCGCGAATAAGCGCCCATCAGCAAATTATCCTCGACGCTCATGGCGCCGAACAAGCGCCGGCCTTCCGGCACGTGCACGATGCCGCGCGACAGAATGGTGGCCGCAGTCGCTTTCGAGATATCCTCGCCCTCGCAGAGATAGGCCCCGGATTGCACCGGGATCAATCCGGAGAGTGCGCGCATCAAGGTGGTCTTGCCGGCACCGTTCGAGCCGATCAGTGCGGTGATCTCACCCTTGCGTACGGCAAGATCGATGCCCCAGAGCACCTGTATCTCACCATAGCCGGCGCGCAGGCCTTTCAACTCGACGATCGAGGTATCAGCCGCCAAGGGATCAACCATGGGCCCCGATCCTTTGCGCGTATTGCTGACCGAGATAGGCCTCGATCACCGCCGGATTTGTCATCACATCGCGCGGCTGACCGTCGGCGATGAGTTGCCCGTTGTGCAGCACGACGATACGCGAACAGACGTTGAGCACCACCTTCATCAGGTGCTCGATCATAACGATGGTGATGCCGTCGGCCGCAAGCTGGTGGATCAACTCGGTCGCGCGCTCGACCTCGGCGCTGTTGAGGCCAGCATTCACCTCGTCGAGAAACAGCAGCTTCGGCCGCATCGCCAGTGCCTTGGCCAGTTCCAGCCGCTTGCGCATCGCCAGCGTTAGGGTTGCCGCCTGCTGGCCGGATTGCGCTTCCAATCCCACAAAGGCGAGATGCCGTCGCGCTTCCTCGCGCGCCGCCTTCAGGCCTTCACCCGGCTGGGAGAACAGCGCAGCCGCGGCAACGTTGTCGAGCGCGCTGAACTGGGCGAAAGGCTGAACGATCTGAAACGTGCGCGAGAGGCCAAGCCGCGCCGACCGATAGGTTTTCACCCTGGTAATGTCCTGCCCGTCGAACTTGACGGTACCGGCGGTCGCCGGCGTCACGCCCGTCACGACATTGACCAGCGTGGTTTTGCCTGCGCCGTTCGGCCCAATCAGGCCGATCACCTCGCCCTTGTTCACCGTGAGCGAGACGTCGCGCAGCGCCTGAAGCCCGCCAAACCGGCGCGAGACCGACTGGAGGTGAAGAATTTCAGACATTCTTCGCCCTCCCCCACAGCCGCCATCCGCGCAGCGAGGTCAGCCCGTGCGGCAGGAACAGCAACAGGAGAACGATCAGGACGCCGAGCACGCCGCTGTGAATCTGGATGTAATTGCGCCAGACCACTTCCTCGAGGCCGAGATAGACGAACGCGCCGATGGTGACGCCGAGCGGCGATCCCAATCCGCCGATCAGCGCCATCACGATCGGTTTCACAGAATAAAGGATATCGAAGACGTCCGAGGGGTCGATGTAGTGCACCCACGCTGCATAGACGCCGCCCGCAGCGCCGACGAAGCAGGCCGACAGGCCGAAGGCAACGCTCTTGTAAAGCGTCGTGTTGAGCCCGACCATGTTGGCGGCGGTCTCATTCTGCATGATGCAGGACAGGCCGAAGCCGAGCTTGGACATCGACACGGCGATCACCATGACGGCGGTAACGAGCAATACGCCCCACATCAGGTAGAAGAAGAACGTCGCATCGGCCATCACACCGGCGCTGGCCGCAAGCGGAATGTTCAGGCCCATGCCGCCGCCGGTGAGGTCGGTGGCATTGTTGACCAGTTCGCGGAACACCTCGATCAGCGACAGGCTGGCGATAGCGAAGTAGTGCCCGCGCAGGCGCAGCAGCGCCGCGCCCAACAGCGCCGCGACCAAAAACGAGCCGATCCCCGCGATCGGGATTGCCATGGTCAGCGGCATGCCACGGGCCAGGAGGACGCCGCCGATATAGGCGCCCAGCCCGAAGAAGGCCGCGGTGGCAAACGACGGGTAACCGGCAAAGCCGCCGACCACGTTCCACGACAGCGCCATGATCGCATACATGCATGCGATGGTTCCGAGGCGGAGCGTATACGCCTCGCCGAACAGCGGCAGCGCGGCGATACAGGCAATCAATGCCAGCAGGATCAGGTTTGCGCGGGTCATTCAAAACCCTTCCGGCCAAGCAAGCCCTGCGGCCTCAGGATCAGGAACACGATCAGCAGCACGAACGACAAGGTCGTCGCGTGCGCGGGCCCGATCATCGCCGAGCCTACGCCCTCGATCAACGCCAACAGGATGCCGCCGGCCAGTGCGCCCGACACGCTGCCAAGGCCGCCCAGCACACAGACCACGAACGCCTTGCCGAGATAGGCCGTGGAGGTCAGCGGCGAGATCGGAAAGATCAGCGCCATCAGCACGCCGGCGCATCCGGCCAGCGCGGCGCCCAGGCCGAACGCGATCGCATAAATCGAATTGACGTTGACGCCCATCAGCACCGCAGCATCGCGATCAAGCCGCACCGCCACAATGGCGCGCCCGACGCGCAGACGACGCAGAATCAGATAGAGCACGAAAGTCAGCGCCAGCGCGGCGACGGTCGCGATCAGTCGATCCACCGGTACGACGACGTCGAAGATCGATACCGACCCCATCGGCGGTGTCAGTGTCAGCTTTCGATAGTCGGCCTTGAAGTAATAGATCATCGCGTTGTTCAGGATCAGGTCGAGCCCGAACGTGAGCGTCAGCGTCACCAGCACCGGCGCGGTGATCACCCTGTTCAGGATCAGGCGCTGGATCACGTAGCCGAACACGAAGAACAACGGCGCGGCCACCGCGAGCGAATACCAGGGCGAGATATGGAGGCCCTGGTACAGGCCCCACGCGAGGTAAGCGCCGAGCACAATAAAGGAGCCGTGGATCAGGTTGATGACGTTGAGAACGCCCCAGACCAACGAGAACCCGATGGCGATGCACGCATAGAGGCAGCCCAGCACCAAGGCATTGATCAGAATCTGGGCTGCAAGCATGTCGGGTTCTCGCGTTCGATCCGTTTAGTGCTGTCAGTTGACGCCGAGCTTGAATTCGCCCTGCTTGATGATGTCGGGCGACAGCACCACGGCCTTGCCACCCTGCAACTGGAACACCGGCGGTTCGAGCGAATTGATCTGGCCGGTCGCGCCGAACTTGACCGGCCCCCAGAAGGTCATCACGTCGGTCGCGGCAAGCGCATCACGTACCTTCTCCTTGTCGAGTGTGCCGGCCTTTTCGATTGCCATCTGGAACAGCGCGCCCGAAACCGAAGCTGATGCCTGTGCGTAGTCCGGATCCGACTTGAACTTCTCGCGGAACAGCTTCACGTAGTTCGCCGTCGTGCCAAAAATGTCCTTGCCATTGTACTGCGCAGCGGGATGCCACCACGCGGCGCTGGTGATGTTCTCGCCGCCCGGCCCAGCTGCATCGATGAACTCCTGATACGCAGGGCCAGCGATCATCGACACCACATCGGCCTTGATTTGCTGGTCGGTCATCTGCTTGCGCACCAGCAGAAGGTCGTTGATGTAGCCGGTGA
>JAFKKL010000097.1 GCA_017305595.1 Hyphomicrobiales bacterium
AAAATTCCATCCGGCGTCATGCCCGGGCATAGCCGTTCGAAGAACGGCGTCGCTTCGCTCGCCTGTGTCCCGGGGCATCCACGTCCTTACGGGATTCCAGCAAGAAAGACGTGGATGGCCGGGACGAGCCCGGCCATGACGAATGGAAAGGCTTCATCGTCCAACGTCTTCGTAATTACTTCGCCAATTCTTTCGAACGCTTCGTCGCCGCCGCGACCGCGCGCTCCAGCAGCGGCTTGAATCCGTCATCGCCCATCAACACGCCGAGTGCCGCCGCGGTGGTGCCGCCCGGCGAGGTGACGTTCTGGCGTAATGTCGCAGCGTCGAGATCGGAGCGATAGAGCAGTTCGCCGGAGCCGGCGACGGTTTCGCGCGCGAGCGTTGCGGCCAGCTCCGCCGGCAGTCCCGCCGCGACGCCGGCGCGCGCCAGTTCTTCCGCCAGCAGAAATACGTAGGCCGGGCCCGAGCCGGACACCGCCGTCACCGCATCCATCAGCGCTTCGTCGTCAAGCCATTCGATCTTGCCGGTGGCGGCGAGCAGTGCATCGGCGATGGCGCGCTGGCCGGAGCCGACTGATTTGTCCGGCACCGCGACGGTGATGCCACGCCCGATCGCGGCCGGCGTGTTCGGCATTGCGCGCACCACGTTGCCGCCGCAGGCGCCGCTGATCGCCTTGATGGTGGTGCCGGCCATGATCGACACCACCAAGGTCGAAGGTCGCACGAACGATTTCAGCGTCGCAGCGGCGTCGTGAAACATCTGCGGCTTGACCGCGAGCACCAGCGCGTCGGCTGCTCCGATGTCCACTGGCGCGGGATTGAGGCGGACGCCTTTCGCAGCCAATGCACGGATGTCGTCCGACACATGCGGATCGATAATGACGACGCGGGCAGGATCGAGCCCCTGCGCCAGCCAGCCGGTGAGCAGCGCACCGCCCATTTTGCCGGCCCCGGCGAGAACGACGGTGCCTTGAATTTGCGCGAGCGGGTTCGACGGTTCAGTCATGGGGAGGTCCAAGCTTGGCAGAGAATGCGCTACAGCATCACCAACAGTAAGTGTCATCGCCGGGCATAGTCGTTCGAAGAACGGCGTCGCTTCGCTCGCCTATGCTCCGGCGATCCATCATTTTGAGAAAAGATGGATGCGCGGGTCAAGCCCGCGCATGACGATCGGCGAAAGCGCTTACGCTTCGCCTTCGGTGTCGAACATCGCCGCGCTCATGGCTTCAGTGGCGGATTTTCCGGCCCAGACGACGAATTGCAGCGCCGGATAATAACGTTCGCACGCGCCGATGGCACCAGATAGCATTGCCTCGCATTGCGCGCTCGATGCGGTCAATCCGTCCGGCAGCAGCAGGGCCTGGCGATACATCACGGTGCCGGTCTGCACCCAGATATCGAAATGCCCGACCCAAAGCTGCTCGTTGATCGCTGCGATCAGCTTCTGTACTTCGTTGCGGCGCGCGACCGGAATCTTCATGTCGAAGGCGCAGGCGAGATGCAGCGCCTCGATCTCGTTCATCCAGGTGAAGGAGAGCTGGTAATCGGTCCATGCGCCCTGCGTGACGATGGTGATCTCGTCTTCGCCCGAACGCTCGAACGACCAGTCATGAGTAGCGGCGATCTCCTCGATCACTTCCAGCGGACTGTTTCGGGAATCGAACGTGCCTTCGAGGAGGGACATGCCGTCTCGACCTTGCTGTTGTTTGTTGTGATACGCACGCGGCAGGACAATAGGCACTGAGCCTGACGCGTCGCTGCATGTCGCGAACCGTGAGGGAATGCTTTTGCTTCAATCAGGTGCGCGAGGATCAAGTGATGTGATTTGCCGAATCCGCGCAACGGCACGTGGACTCCATCCACAGGCAAACCGTTGCTCGTCCACAGATCATCGCGATGCGACGGTTCGACGCTGAGAACAAAACAGAATCGGATTCGCGGGGTGCGAGTCTGCGGAGCGGATTCCCGCGATGCGAGTCTCGGCGCGGGCGGTATCGGATTCCGATCAGGCTCCGGCGAAGCCATTACGCCCGGCGGGGGTGCCATGCGATCCGCCCATGGCGGACGGCTTGCGGCACCGGGGCGCGTCCGGCATATTTGGGGCGCCGCTCCAATCGGGGTGGTAGTTCTCAGGGCGGGGTGAAAGTCCCCACCGGCGGTAATAGGCCTTCGTGCCTTAAGCCCGCGAGCGCCTTCCTCGCTTCAGTGAAGAAGGGTCAGCAGATTCGGTGCGATTCCGAAGCCGACGGTCATAGTCCGGATGAAAGAGAGCGGGTTACCGAAGGCCGCGTTTATGCGTGGCCGGCGGTCCGTATGCCCTGATTCTGGTCCTTAAACTGAGGAAAGCCATGAATCAGATGTTGTCAGATTCCACCTCCACCACAACCGCTACCACTGAAACCGCGTCTCCCGGCGTGCCGCCGGGCGTGACGGCAGAGCCGATCCGTTTCGCCAAGCCGCAGCGCATCGCCTTCGTGCAATCGTGCTGGCATCGCGAGATCGTCGGCGAGTGCCGCATCGCCTTCCTTCAGGAGATCGAGGTGCGCGGCATCGCGCCGTCGCAGGTCGATCTGTTCGAAGTGCCGGGTGCGTTCGAGATTCCGCTGCACGCGCAACTGCTGGCAAAGACTCGCCGCTACACCGCCATCGTCGCCGCGGGCCTTGTGGTCGACGGCGGCATCTATCGCCACGACTTCGTCGCCGGCACCGTCATCAACGCGTTGATGGACGTGCAGTTGCGCACCGAGGTGCCGGTGTTCTCGGCTGTGCTGACCCCGCAGCAATTCCACGAACACGCGACGCACTTCGAATTCTTCCGCAAGCACTTCGCCATCAAGGGGATCGAGGTGGCGGAAGCCTGCGCCAATACGCTCCACGCGCTGGAGCGGCTGCGGGGGCAGGTCGCGGCGGGAATGCCATAAGTTTGCCGCAAGAATCCCGACGCCCCGTTACGTCTTGTAATGGGGCGCGAGGGATTGCGTGTCGGTCAGTCAAACAGGCTGGAAACCGATTCTTCCGCGGCGGTGCGGCTGATAGCTTCGGCGATCAGCGACGCGATCGGCAGTACGCGGATATTCTTCACCGCAAGCACCGCATCGGTCGGCTGGATCGAATCGGTGATCACCATCTCCTTGAGACGGGAGTTGGCGACGCGCGCGGTGGCGCCGCCCGAGAGAACGCCGTGGGTGAGGTAAGCGTAGACTTCCTTGGCGCCGTTGGCGAGCAGCGCATCGGCCGCGTTCACGAGCGTACCGCCGGAGTCAACGATGTCGTCGATCAGGATGCAGGTGAAGCCGGCGACATCGCCGATCACGTTCATCACTTCGGATTCGCCGGCGCGCTCGCGCCGCTTGTCGATGATGGCGAGCGGCGCGTTGATGCGCTTGGCAAGGCCGCGTGCACGCACCACGCCACCGACGTCGGGCGACACCACCATCACGTTGGCGAGGTCGAACTTCTCGCGAATGTCGCGCACCATCACCGGCGATGCATAGAGATTATCGGTCGGAATATCGAAGAAGCCCTGGATCTGTCCGGCATGCAGGTCGAGCGTCATCACCCGGTCGGCGCCGGCGTGCGTGATCAGGTTGGCGACAAGCTTGGCGGAAATCGGCGCGCGCGAACCGACCTTGCGGTCCTGCCGGGCGTAACCGAAATACGGAACTACCGCGGTGATGCGGCGCGCCGAGGCGCGGCGCAGCGCGTCGATGATGATCAGCAACTCCATCAGGTGGTCGTTGGCCGGATAGGAGGTCGATTGGATCACGAACACGTCGGAGCCGCGCACGTTCTCGAGGATTTCGACGAAGATCTCCATGTCGGCAAAGCGCCGGACGCTGGCCTTGGTCAGCGGGATCTCAAGAGCGGCGGAAACCTGCTGCGCCAGCGCGGGATTGGAGTTGCCGGCGACCAGCTTGATGGACCCGTTCTTGGCCGACATCGTCGCTTTTCCCCCGGGCTTGGTGGACACAACGTTGAGCATATCGGCTACCTATCGAACTGACGCCCTGGATATTTGGCGCGCGGGTGACGGGCGTGGTGATATCAAGGCGAGCCCGGCGATGGCAACCCGTTATGAACGCTTTTCGGGGGTTAAATCAGTGTTGGGGCGCCGCTGCGCCGTCGTCCATGCTGGCGAAGCTAAGCGCGCTGCGGCTGGAAGCGGCCGGGGCGTCGTTCGCCGCGATGGCCGGGCCGCTCGCCCGCGATGGGGTGGGGGCAGCAGAGGGGGCCGTCTCGACCGGTGCGGCGCTGCCGCCGGTTACCGCGCTCAGCCCGCTGAGGCCAGCCTGCGCGATCCGCCGCAAGGTGACGTCGTCAGCGGCCGTCCAGACGTCACCACCGGTCTTGGCCACCGGTTCGGTGCCGGCGAGGCGCACCGCGCGGCGCTGGTCGCGGTCGTAAACGTCCCAGACCCAGTCGATCGAGCTTT
>JAFKKL010000098.1 GCA_017305595.1 Hyphomicrobiales bacterium
CCACGTGCAGAACGGCACGCGACACCTGACGTGAAAAACCGGATTCCAATGCGCGAAAAGGAAGAGCATGTCGCAGTCACCCGTATCATCATCATCGGTGGGTTCGGCGGGCATTAGTGATGCTACTTCGGCCTCGCGCTTGATCACGATTGTTTCGGCGAAATCGAGGACACAGATCTCGTATGACCCCCGCGCAATTTTCGCCGGCGGCAAAGCCGCACGAAATTGCCGGAGTTAGAGGTTTGCGGCCCAACGAGCGGCAACGCACCAGCACCTGTAAGGGCTCGCAAGAGCAACGCGATCCGCTGTCACAGTTCGGAGAGGGACATCGTGCGGATCATGTGTTTCTTGCGCTTGTAGGGAGCGCTAATAGGCCATGGTCATCTCACGCCGATGCAGCCGCCAGCGCGCCGGCCACGCCACGCGCATAGCCGTCAACCAGCGTTCCGGGAAGATCGAGGCCGCCGAGCCTGACAAGCGCCTCTTGCGGCGCGATCTCGCCCGAGGCCAGCGCGCGATAGATTTGCGCCACCGCCACCATGTCGCAGGTGTGCGGCGACAGCCGCAAGCGGGCAATGGCGCGCGTGGTCAATTCCGCTGGCGGCGACAGCACCGCTTGCACCTGCGCCGACAGGGTCTGCACCCCGTTCATTGCGAGGAATGCCTGCTCGTCCAGCGTCTCGACCACCAGCCCGTCGGCATCCTGCTCGCAGGTGAACTGACAGGAATCCTTGTGCAGTCCGTGCAGCCTCGCGTGATAGCAGCGCCCGGACAGCGCCAGCGGCAAGCGACCGAAGGCGAACACCTCGAACGCGGCATCGGGGCACGCCATCGCGATCGCGCCGATCGTCGCCAGCGACAGTTCGACCGGCGGGCAGATAGCGCGCGCACCACGGCGGATCAAGAACCGCGCCGTCGCCTCGTTATAGATGTTGAGGAATGGCCCCGCCACGAACGGCTGTCCCGCCCGCGCCGGCAGCGCAGTGACGTCGTTGATCTCCACCAGACGGCCGTCGGCGCAAAGCTCCTCAATGGCACGGCGCTCGCGCGGCAGCGTCGGCATCGCCAGCGTCGAGAGCACGACCTCCTTGCCGGCGCGCTCCAGCCGCTCGATGATCTCCGGCCACACCGGATCGGAGAACGGCATCCGCTTGCCGCAGACCACTTCGCCGACATGAACACGCTCGACCGGCGCTTCGTCGGCGATGTAGTAATAGAAATCCCGCAGCCGGTTGGGCGGCCAATGGAAGAACGTGGGTCCAAGCGTCAGCGTGATCGACACGTCTCTCATCTCCAGTTATCGCCAAGTCTTGCGGTAAGCGCCGGTGGTCTGCCGCCCGCCTTCCGACAGCGCGGCGAGGATGCCCTCGATCTCCACCGCGTCGCGGCCCAGTTCGGCGGCATCGACCGCGTGGCGGAAGGCGCGCACCACCTCGGACACATAGCCCTTGCCGCGCTGCCGACCCTCGATCTTCAGCGCGGTGATGCCCGCCTCCCTCAGCGCCACGATCATGGTGCCGGCATTGAGGCTGACGGGGTCCTCGAACAGATAACCGGTCTTGCCGCCAGCGGTGAAGCGGCCCTTGCACAGCGTCGGATAGCCGGCCGGCGTGCCGGGGTCGTAACGGTCGATGGTGAAGCCGGCTAGACGCGCGGTGGTCGCCTGCCCCCTCTCGTCGTAGCTCACCGCCTCGGGCGGTGAGCAGACGCCGTTGAGGTTTGGCGAGCGCCCGGTGGCATAGGACGACAGGTGGCAGCGCCCCTCCATCATCACGCACAGCCCGCCGAATACGAAGGCTTCGGTCTCCACTGCGATGGCGCTATTGAGCGCCTTGATCTCCTGCACCGACAGCACGCGCGGTAGCACCACGCGACGAACGGCGAACGCCTCGAGATAAAAGCCGATCGCCTCGGGGGTGGCGGCCGCCGCCTGCACCGACAGATGCAGCCGGGTCTTCGGATAATTCTGCGCCATGTGGTCGAGCACGGCGATGTCGGCGGCAATCACCGCGTCGGCGTCGCACGCCACCGCCGTATCCGCCGCCCGCCGCCACGGGTCGGTGTCGCCGGCGCGCGCGAAGGTGTTGATCGCCACCAGCACCTTGCTGCCGTGGCCATGGGCGAAGCGGATGCCCTCGGCCATTTCCTTCGGCGAGAAATTGAGGCCGGGGAAGTTTCGTGCATTTGTATCGTCGCTGAAGCCGCAATAGACGGCATCGGCCCCGGCGGTGACCGCCGCCCGCAAGGTGGCCGGCGTGCCGGCCGGACAGACCAACTCCATGCGCTGCTGCGCCGTCATATCTCGACCTCCCGGCGTGTCGGTGTTGCCGTTGTCGCCACCCGCCGCGCGACGTCGAGTCCGCCGAGAATACCGGCGTCGGCGAACCGGCCGAGAGCGCCGGTCAGGCCCAACAGGTCGGAGGGACGCAGTTCCGCATCCTCGATCGCATTGCGCAGCGCGACCACCGCCTCGGTTTTTCCCGTGACCGAAATGGCACGGTGGAAGAACAGCGCATCGCCGTCGAGCGTGCCTTCGAGAACGCCGAGCAGCAGCAGAATGGGGCCACGGATCGCCACGTCGGACGGCGTCTCCGCGCTGCGGAAGACGACGCGCACCACGGCGGACGTGCTATCCGGCACCACGCAGAACGCGAACGGAAGGTCGGTCGGATCGATCAAGTAGCGCGCATGGCGATGCTCGCCGAGCCGCTCGAAAATCTGCGGCCGCCGTCGCGCCAGTGAGCGCAGCGACAGCGTTAGGAACGGCCCCAGCGGCAGCCCGGCGAACGGCGGCAATATTCGTCGGGCGAACGCCGGCAAACTCATCTCCTCGCCGTCCCGCATGGCTGCGTCCTCGCTTGCTCGAACCGACAACATCCTAGCGTGCGGGGCGCGACGAAGTTTGCTCCGGCGCAAAGAACAGCGTGGAAGTCACACGCGATGAATTACTGCTCGTCAAGCCCGGACTTGGTATTGCCCTACTCTCCCCAGCGCGTCATCGCTTCCCCCGGATCGACGCCGGCCCAGCCGATCAGCCGCGCCGCGATCTCGCGCGCGATATCCTCGATCGAGGTCGACGCGGCATAGAACGGCGGCACCGGCGGCGCGATCACCGCGCCGAGCCGAGCCAGCCGCAGCATGGCGTCGAGATGGCCTTCGTGCAGTGGCGCCTCGCGCGGGGCGACCACCAGCCGCCGCTTCTCCTTCAACACCACGTCGGCTGCGCGCGTCAGCAGGTTGTCGCCGAGGCCATGCGCCATCGCCGCGAGGCTGCGCATCGAGCACGGCACCACGATCATCCCGTCGGTGCGGAATGAGCCGCTGGCAATCGGCGCGGCGAGATCTTGTTCGGAATACGCGCAGGCGGCTATCGAGTTCAGCGCGGCGAAGCCGCCCGGCCCAAGTTCATGGGCGATGGTGATACGCGCTCCGCGCGACACCACGAGATGGGTTTCGACCCCAAGGCCGCTCAGTTGGCGCAGCGTCTCGCGGGCGAGCATCGCGCCTGATGCGCCGCTGACGCCGACGATCAGCCGCTTGCGCATGTCGCCTCCGGAAAAAATTCATGCCAGCGGCTGCGAACCTGCCGCTCGATGTCGTCGTCCATCACGATCGTCTCGCCCCAGTCGCGACTGGTTTCCGCGCCGATCTTGCGGGTGGCGTCGATCCCGAGCTTGCCGCCCAGCCCTTCCAGGGGCGAAGCGAAATCGAGCTGGTCGATCGGCGTCCGCTCGGCCACCAGAAGATCGCGCGAGGGGTCCATGCGGGTGGCGAGCGCCCACATCACGTCCGGCCAACTGCGGATGTCGATATCGTCATCGACGACGATCAGCACCTTGGTCATGGCGAACTGCGGCAACAGCGACCAGAACCCCATCATCACTCGCCGCGCCTGCCCGGCATAGGATTTGGCGATGGCGATCACCGCGATCCGGTATGAGCAGGCCTCGGGCGGCAGCCAGACGTCGTGGATCTCCGGAAGCTGCTGGCGCAACAGTGGCTTGAACACGTCGAGCAACGCTTCGCCAATGACCGAGGGCTCGTCAGGCGCCCGCCCAGTGAAGGTGGTGAGATACTGCGCGTCCTCGCGCAACCGCATGGCTTTCAGCGTGAACACCGGGTAGTGCGCCGGCGCGTTGTAATAGCCGGTATGGTCGCCGAACGGCCCCTCCAGCCGCGCATGGATGGCAAAGCCGCCGCCACCGGCTCCCTCGCGCGCCATTTCCGCATAGGGCGCGCGGCGCAGGCCTCGGCCCGGGCTGAAGAGCGAGACGGCTTCGAGGAGATTGGTCTTGCCGGCGCCGTTTTCGCCGGTCAACACCACGGCGCCGGGTTTGAGGTCGAGGCTGAGATCGGCGTAATTGCGGAAATCGGTCAGCGACAGCCTGCATATGTCGACCGGAGGTGTCCGCCCG
>JAFKKL010000021.1 GCA_017305595.1 Hyphomicrobiales bacterium
CGCCTTTCGGGCCCCACTCGCCCGCAAGGCTGCGGCACAGCGCGAAGTCCGCCGCTTTCGAAATGCCGTAAGCGCCGATCACCGTCGAGCCGCGCAGGCCGCCGATCGACGAGATGATCACCACCGAGCCGTTGCCACGCTCCGCCATCTGCGGGATCGCCCGCGCGCACAGCCAGACATTGCTCTTGACGTTGGAGCCCATGATCTTGTCGAAGGCTTCGTCGGTGATATCGAGCAGCGGACCGTAGTAAGGATTCACCGCCGCGTTGCAGACCAGAATGTCGACCTTGCCGTAGTGCTTGGTGGCGCCGTCGATCAGCCCCTCGACTTCGTTCCGGCGCGAGATGTTGCAGGGGATGACCAGCGCATCGCCGCCGGCGTCGCGGATGCCCTTGGCGACCTCCTCGCACGCATCGGCCTTGCGGCTCGACACCACCACCTTCGCACCCAGCCTCGCCAGCAGTTCAGCCGACGCGCGGCCGATGCCACGACTGGAGCCGGTGACGACGGCGACCTTGCCGGTGAGATCGAAAGGCGTGTTCTGCATGGGGTATTTCCTGTTGTATTTATTGCTTGTTGTTCCGTCATGGTCGGATTTATTCCGGCCATCCACGTTCTTTCCTCACAGGCTATCAAAACGTAGATGGCCGGGACAGAGCCCGGCCATGACGTAGTGCGTGTGAGCGAGGCTGTGACCAACACAGCCCCGCATAGCGTTCTCAGATGATCCCGCCCGCTTCGCTGGCGCGGCGCAGGTGGTAATCGGTATCGCCGAAGCTGCTCTCGATGATCGACAGCCGTTTGAAGTAGTGGCCGATCGAGGCTTCCATGGTCATGCCGATGCCGCCGTGCAGCTGGATCGACTGCTGGCCGACGAACTTCAACGATTTGCCGACCTGCACCTTGGCGGCGGCCACCGAGGCGGCGCGCTCCTTGGCGTCGTTGAAATCGCTCGCCATGGTCGCCAGCATCGCCATGCTGCGGGCCTGCTCGGTGAACACGAACATGTCCGCCGCGCGATGCTGCAACGCCTGGAAGCTGCCGATCGGCACGCCGAACTGCTTGCGCGTCTTGATGTACTCGACGGTGATCTTGAGCGACTCGTCCATCGCCCCCACCGCCTCAGCGCACAACGCGGTGCGCGCCTCGTCCACCACACGCTCGATCAGCGGCAGGCCGCCCGCTGGATCGCCGAGCGCCGCGTCCGCGCCGACCTCGACGCCGGTGAAGGTGATGTCCGCGGCACGCATGCCGTCCTGTGTCGGATAGCCCTTCACCGTCACGCCCTTGGCATCACGCGGCACCAGAAACACACCGATGCCGTCGCGTTCGGTCTGCCCGCCCTTGGTACGCGCGGTGACGACCAGCGTATCGGCCGCTTCGCCGTTCAGCACGACGAACTTCTCGCCGTCGATGACCCAGCCGTCGCCCTTCTTCCTGGCGGTGGTGGCGACGTCGTTGAGATCGTAGCGCGAGTTCTTCTCGAGCTGCGCGAACGCAAACGTCTTGCTGCCGTCGATGATGCCGGGAATGTGCGTGGCCTTCTGCGCAGCCGAGCCGCCGTGGCGGAGGAAGCCGCCGGCGATCACCACCGTCGGCAGATACGGCTCCAGCACCAGTGCACGGCCGAACGCCTGCATGACGATCATGGTCTCGACCGCACCAGCACCGAAGCCGCCATCGGCTTCGGCGAACGGCAGGCCGAGCAGTCCCTGCTCCGCCAGCTTGCCCCAGATCGCCTTGCTCCAGCCGGCCTTCTCCGCGCCGTACTTCTTGCGCTGTTCGAAATCGTAGGAGTCGTTCAAGAGCCCGTCGACACTATCCTTGAGAAGCCGCTGCTCCTCGGACAAATCAAAATCCATGTTTCGTTCCTCAAACTGTCAAACTCAGCGTCATTGCGAAGAGCGTGAGCGACGAAGCAATCCAGCTCGCCGCCGCGCCGTCTGATCTGGATTGCTTCGCTTCGCCCGCAATGACGCAGCGAAGAGATGCGCGGCCGGAGCTATCCGGCCGCCGAGAATTACAGCCCCAGCACAGCCTTGCTGATGATGTTGCGCTGGATCTCGTTGGAGCCGCCGTAGATCGACACCTTGCGGTAGTTGAAATAGGTCGGCGCGATCTGCGCAATCCAGTCCATGGTCTCGTTGGTGTTGTCGTCGCCATGGATGTCGTAAGGGCTGGCGAACGGGCCGGCCACTTCGAGCATCAGCTCGGTCAGCGTCTGCTGGATTTCCGAGCCCTTGATCTTGAGCACCGACGACGCCGGGTCCGGCTTGCCCTTGCCGTTCTTGCCTTCGTTGGCAACAACGCGCATCTGCGTCAGCTCCAGCGCCTTCAGTTCCACCTCGACCGCCGCGAGCTTTTCACGGAATTTGGGATCCTCGATGATCGGACGGCCGCCGGCCTGGGTGCTGCCGGCCAGTTCACGCAGGCGACGCAGGCGCTCCTTCGACATGCCGACACGGGCGATGTTGGTGCGTTCGTTGCCGAGCAGGAATTTCGCGTAATCCCAGCCCTTGTTCTCCTCGCCGACGAGATTTTCGGCCGGCACTTCGACGTCGTCGAAGAACACTTCGTTGACTTCGCGGCCGCCGTCGATGGTGACGATCGGGCGCACGGTGATGCCCTTCGACTTCATGTCGATCAGCAGGAACGAAATGCCCTGCTGCTTCTTCGCCGCCGGGTCGGTACGCACCAGACAGAAAATCCAGTCGGCGTGCTGCGCCAGCGTGGTCCAGGTCTTCTGGCCGTTGACGATGTATTTGTCGCCCTTGCGCTCAGCCTTGGTCTTCAGCGACGCGAGATCCGATCCCGAGCCCGGCTCGGAGAAGCCCTGACACCACCAGTCGGTGAGATTGGCGATGCGCGGCAGGTAATGCTTCTTCTGTGCTTCATTGGCGAAGGTGTAAATCACCGGGCCGACCATGTTGACGCCGAACGGCAGCGGCGGCGGCGCGGGCGTCGCCTGCATCTCTTCATTGAAGATGTATTGCTGCACGGCGGTCCAGTCGGTACCGCCATATTCCTTGGGCCAATGCGGCACCGCCCAGCCCTTCTTGTGCAGGATGCGCGTCCACTCCACCATGTCCTCCTTGGTGGTGTGGCGATTTTCCGACAGCTTCTTCTTGATGCCGGCCGGAACGTTGTCGCGGAAAAATGCACGGACTTCCTCGCGGAATGCCTGTTCTTCCGGCGTGAGACTGAGATCCATCGGATGCTCCTTGCGAGATTAAAATACGAAAACTGGTGACACGATATCTGTCCGCACGTCGTCCCCGCCAACGGGTCGGCGCGAAGCGCCGCCCGATGACAGGCTACGGCGGGGCCCCATAACCACCGGCGCTTCGTTGATATCGAGCGTCGACGTCATTGCCCTTCGGCAACGCTGCGACGTATGGGTCCCCGCCTTCGCGGGGACGACGCCGAGCGTGTGGAAAGGCGCGCGCTGCATGTTACTGCACGATCTCGAACAGACCGGCCGAGCCCATGCCACCGCCGACGCACATGGTGACGACCGCGTACTTCGCCTTGCGGCGGCGGCCTTCGATCAGCGCGTGACCGGCCAGGCGCGCACCCGACATGCCGTAGGGATGGCCGACCGAAATCGCGCCCCCGTTGACGTTGAGCTTTTCCGGATCGATGCCGAGCTTGTCGCGGCAATACAGCACCTGCACCGCGAAGGCTTCGTTCAATTCCCACAGGTCGATATCATCGACAGTGAGGCCGTGACGCTTCAGCAGACGCGGCACCGCGAACACCGGGCCGATGCCCATCTCGTCCGGCTCGCAGCCGGCGGAGACGAAGCCGCGGAAGATGCCGAGCGGCTTGAGGCCCTTTTGCGCGGCGAGCTTGTCGCTCATGATCACGGTGGCGCTGGCGCCGTCCGACAACTGGCTGGCATTGCCGGCGGTGATGGTGAAGCCGTCGCCGCGCACGGCCTTGAGGCTCGCGAGACCTTCGGCGGTGGTTTCGGGGCGCGGACCTTCGTCCTGCGACAGCGTCACGTCCTTGAACGAGACTTCCTTGGTCTCCTTGTTCACGACCGCCATCTTGGTCGCGATCGGCGCCAGTTCGTCGTTGAACTTGCCGCCTTGCTGCGCGGCCGCGGTGCGGCGCTGACTCTCCAGCGAGTACTCATCCTGGCGCTCGCGGGAGATGCCGTAGCGCTTCGCCACCGTCTCGGCGGTGTCGAGCATCGGCATGTAGATGTCCTTGTGCATCTTCACCAGTTCAGGATCGATCACATGGAATTTGTTGGCATGATCGTTCTGCACCAGGCTGATCGATTCACCGCCGCCGCCGACCGCGATCTCGACGCCGTCGAACAGCACCGAGCGCGCGGCAAGCGCGATCGCCTGCAAGCCCGAAGCACACTGACGGTCGATGGTGGTACCGCCGACCGTGACCGGCAGGCCAGCGCGCAGCGCCGCCTTGCGGGCAATGTTGCCGCCGGTCGCGCCCTGCTGCATGGCGGCGCCCATCACCACGTCCTCGATTTCCTTCGGATCGAGCTTGGCGCGCTTCACCGCGTGCTCGATGGCGTGGCCGAGCAGCGTCGCGCCTTCGGTGTTGTTGAGAGCGCCGCGATAGGCCTTGCCGATCGGGGTGCGGGCGGTGGAAACGATAACGGCATCGGTCATGAACGACCTCCTGTTGCGAGTTTTGGTGAGTGTTGAACCATGGGTGAAGGTTGCTGACTGCGCAATTCGTGGCGGGACAATTTGCCCACCGCGGTGCGCGGCAGTTCGTCGACGAACTCCAGCGCCGCCGGCAATTCATGCTTGCCGACCTTGCCGGTGAGAAAGGCGCGGAGTTCATCGAGGGTGAATGCGGCGACGTTCGGCTTCAGTTTCACGAACGCCTTGGCGGCCTCGCCGCGATAGTCGTCTGGAACGCCGATCACCAGCACCTCGTGCACATCGGGGTGGGTATAGATCGCCTGCTCGATCATCTGCGGATAGACGTTGAAGCCGCCGGAGATGATCATGTCCTTCTTGCGGTCGACCAGATAGAAATAGCCGTCGTCGTCCATGTAACCGATATCGCCGGTAAGGAAACGGTCGCCGACGAAAGCCTCGGCGGTTTCCTCCGGCCTGTTCCAGTAGCCGCGCGTGACGTTCGGCCCCTTGATGCGGATTTCGCCGGTCTCGTTCGGCGGCAGCACGCGCGAAGGATCGTCCAGCGCCACCACGTCGAGTTCGATGCCGGGTAGCATCAGACCGATGGAGCCCGGCTTGTCTGGTCCAGTCGGCGGATGGCCGGTGCCGGGCGAACAGGTTTCGGTCATGCCCCAACCGCTCTTGAGCGTCAGGCCGGTCTTGCGCTCAAAAACCTTTGCGACCTCAACCGGCAGCGGCGCGCCGCCGGAGCCCGCCACCGCAAGCGACGACAGGTCGCGGCTTTCCAGCGACGGATCATTGGCGAGCGCGATCCACATCGTCGGCACGCCGGGAAACACCGTGGCGCGCTTGGTCTCGATATCACGCAGCACCGCGCCGACATCGAAGCGCTGATGCAGCGAGATTAGATTGCCGTAACGGATCGAGCCGAGCAGGATCACGGTCAGCGCGTAGATATGGAACAGCGGCAGCACGCAGATCACGCGCTCGACTGTGTTGCGCTCGGCGCGCGCCTTGGCACCCCAGACATCGTAGATCGATACCGCCGAGGTGAGATTGCGATGGCTCAGCATCGCGCCTTTCGGCAGGCCGGTGGTGCCGCCGGTGTATTGCAGCAGCGCGACATCCTCGACGTCGATGTGCGGCCACTCCGCGGGCTTCGCGGTGCCGGCAACGAATTGCTTAAAGGTAATCGCGCGGGAATCGTCCGGCAGCGCCGTCTGAGGCGTGCCGACCGCGCCCCAATCGTCGTCCTCGCAGACGATCAATTTATCGAGCAGACCTTTGGCGAGAAACCGCAGCGCCATCGGCAACAGCGCCGAGAGGTTGCTGGTGACCAGCACGCGCGCGCCGCTGTCAGTGAGTTTGTGCGAGAGCGCGATCTCGCCGTCGAGCGGCGACAGATGCACCAGTCGCGCGCCGGCTTTCAGCGCACCGAAGAAATTGATCGGGTGGTCCGGCGAATTGCCGAGGAACAACGCGACCGAGTGACCCTTGCCGATACCGTCGCGCAGAAACGCCGCCGCGACCTGATCGACCCGCGCCTGCAAGTCGCTGAAACTGATCGGTCGGTCACGAAATTCAAGAGCCGGCCGCGTGCCGTAATTCGCGACCGCCGTGGCGAGCAAGTCCGGCAAGGTGCCCCGCGCGATCGGAGCATCCCATCGCACGCCTTCCGGATAAAACTGCTCGCCGGGGTGAGTCATTTCGGTTGGCCTAATTCTTCGACGCGGGCGCCGAACTTGCTCCCCTCCCCCCTGTGGGGAGGGGTTAGGGACGAGGGCTCCGCGCGCATGGCATCGCTAGCGGGCCGCCTACCCTATTCCTCCCCAACGACGGAAGGAAATAGAGCGACAGGCGCGGGGCCCGTCTCACACTCACGCCGCCTTGTTCGGCGCCGCGAGCGAGGCGAAGGTCTTGCCTTCCGCCGCCAGCTTCTTCAGCAGCGGCGCCGGCTCCAGCGATGGATCGTTGGTCTCCTTCGCGTAGTACGACAACCGGTCGGCGATGTGCTTGAGGCCGACCTGATCGGCATAATACATCGGGCCGCCGCGATAGATCGGCCAGCCGTAGCCGTAGAGCCAGATCACGTCGATGTCGCTCGGACGCGACGCGATTCCTTCTTCCAGAATGCGCGCGCCTTCGTTGATCATCGGATAGATCATCCGCTCGAGAATTTCCTCGTCGCTGATGTTGCGGCCCTTGACGCCAAGCTTGGCACGAACCTCCTCGAGCATCTTCTCCACTTCCGGATCGGGAAGCGGCGCGCGCGAGCCTTGCTCGTACTTGTAGTAGCCCTTGCCGGTCTTCTGACCGTGACGGCCGGCCTCATACAGCGCATCGCCGATCGGCGACTTGATGCCGCGATCCTGGCGGGAGCGCCAGCCGATATCGAGACCCGCGAGGTCGCCCATCGAGAACGGGCCCATCGGCAGGCCGAACTTGGTCACCACGCCGTCGATCTGCTGCGGAAGCCCACCATCGTACAGCAGCTTTTCGCCCTGCTTGCCGCGCTGCGCCAACATGCGATTGCCGACGAAGCCGTCGCATACCCCGACCACCGCCGGCACCTTGGCGATGCGCTTGGCAATCGCCACCGCTGTCACCAGCGCATCCGGCGCGGTCTTCTCAGCGCGCACGATCTCGCACAGCTTCATCACATTGGCGGGCGAGAAGAAGTGCATACCGAGCACATCTTGCGGGCGCTTGGTCACCGCGGCGATTTCGTTGATGTTGAGATACGACGTGTTCGAGGCCAGCACCGCGCCCGGCTTGGCGTATTTGTCGAGCGCCGTGAAAACTTCCTTCTTGATCGCCATGGTTTCGAACACCGCCTCGATGATGAGGTCGGCATCCTTGACATTCTCAAGGCCGACGACACCGTTGATGAGGCCCATCCGCTTGGCTGGGGCATCCGCCGGGATGCCGCCGCGCGCCGCGGTGTTCTCGTAGTTCTTCTGCATCACGCCCATGCCGCGCTTGAGCTGCTCGTCGCCGGTCTCGATCAGCGTGACGGGGATGCCGGCATTGGCGAACGACATCGCGATGCCGCCGCCCATGGTGCCGGCGCCGATGATGGCGACGCGCTCCACCTTGCGCGGCTTGGTGCCTTCCGGCACGCCGGCGACCTTGGCCGCCTCGCGCTCCGCAAAGAACGCATAACGCTGCGCCTTCGACTGATCGCCGGTCATCAGCTTCATGAAGCCTTCGCGCTCTTTCTTCAGACCTTCATCGAACGGCAGGTCGATAGCAGCGCCGACGGCGTCGGCGGCCGCGAACGGCGCTTCAAGCCCGCGCGCCTTCTTGGTCAGCGCGGCGACCGCGTTGGTGAAGATCGAACGATCGGCCTTGGCGGCGGCAAGCTTGCCATCCTCGTCACGCAGACGGCGCAGCGGTCGCTTCTCGGCCACCACCTTCTTCGCGAACGCCACGGCGCCCGGCACCAGGTCGTCGACGATCTCGTCGATCAGACCGGCCTTCAGCGCTTCCGCCGCGCCGATCGGATTGCCGCCGACGATCATCTTCACCGCGAGTTCCGGACCGACCGCGCGCGGCAGGCGCTGCGTGCCGCCCGCGCCCGGCAGCAGGCCGAGCTTCACTTCCGGCAGGCCGAGCTTGGCCTCTTTAACCGCCACACGGAAATGTGCACCGAGTGCGGTCTCGAGTCCGCCGCCGAGTGCGGTGCCGTGAATGGCTGCGACCACCGGCTTCGGAGAGTTTTCCATGGCCGCGATGACTTCGTTGAGGCCCGGAGGCTGCGGCGGCTTGCCGAACTCGGTGATGTCGGCGCCGGCGATGAAGGTGCGTCCCGCACAGGTAAGAACGATGGCCTGCACCTGCGGATCGCCCGCCGCAGTTTTGATCTGTTCAAAAATGCCGCGACGTACCGCCGCACTCAACGCGTTGACCGGAGGACTGTCGACCGTGACGATAGCAACCGCATCTTGACGCTCTAACCGTACGACTTCGCTCACATCCATCTCCTTCAACCGCGTAGTGATCCGGACAATCCGATCAGCGTTTTCATCAATTTCGCACTGCGAAATCTAATTCCACATCTTGACAACGAGGGTTATTTTGAAGAGCGTCCGTTGTCAACGAGGTGAGAATTGACACATCATCACCTTCAAACATCGGGGGACACGCCGCAACGATCGATGATCGGCAGTCAGTGATCGATAGATCAATGTCCGCATGATCAACACGTTACAGATGATCGAACATATGGCGACAGACCGTATCACGATCCATCGTAACGCGATCGGGTTCAAATTCACGAATTCAGACTCACAAATTGACACTCGCTCGGAGTGACGATTCACCGGTTCGAATTCATGACTTGAAACGTTCGGGCTCGCGCCCGACGGCGTTGATGCATAGAGGGTTCGCGTAGCAGGCCATGAAGCGTCCAGCCAAGAAAGTGGCGACAGATCGCAATTTTGTCGTTGCTCTTGCCCGCGGCCTCGAAGTGTTGCGCGCATTTCATCCCAAGGACGGGCTGCTCGGCAATCAGGAGATTGCCGCCCGCACCAACCTGCCGAAGCCGACCGTTTCCCGGCTGACCTATACGCTCACCAAGCTCGGCTATCTTACACAGGTGCCGCGGTTCGAGAAGTATCAACTCACGCCCGCAGCCATGTCGCTCGGTTATGCCGCACTAGCCAATCTCGGCGTTCAGCATTTGTCCGAGTCGTTTCGCGAAGATGTGATGCGCGCCACAGGCGGCGCGGTGGCGGTCGGCGCGCGCGACCGGCTCAGCATGATTTATTTCGGCCAGAGCCGTAGCGGCCTCGCGCTCGGCGTGCAGCTCGACGTCGGCTCGAAAGTTCCAATCGCGACCACAGCGATGGGCCGCGCCTATCTCTGGGCCCTGCCCGACGAAGAACGCACGCAATTGCTGCGCGAACTGCGCGAACACTACGGCAGCCGCTGGCCGCGCATCCGCGAAGGCGTTGAACGCGCGGGCGAACTCGTCGCCAAGCGCGGCTTCGCAATCTCCGTCGGCGAATGGCAGGACGATATTCACGCCGCCGGCGTCGCGATTACGCTCAACGACGGAACAGGTCCGTATGCATTCAACTGCGGCGCGCCTGCATTCCGTTTCACGGAAGATCGTTTGCTCAACGACATTGGACCGCGTCTGGTCGCGATGGTAAGAAGTATTGAAGCAGCGTTGGGCGGAAGCTCGACGTCGCATACAAAAAAAGCCGACACCAAAAAATCAAAAGGAGGAGGGAAAGTTGCGCGCATGGTTGCGGGGATTCGATAATCTTCACGGTCATGGCCTCCGGCGTTCATCGTCGGTCGCAATGACAGGGTTGGGCTGCTGCCGATGACTCAGGCTCAGCTCGCGCGGGGACAGGCCGCCTCGGCCAATCCCCTGCTCGCGGTTCGCGACGTCAGCGTCGTGTTCGGCGGCATCGTCGCCCTGAATGGCGTGTCATTCGACATGAAGCAGGGACAGATCCTCGGCCTGATCGGGCCGAACGGCGCCGGCAAGACGACGCTGTTCAATTGTCTGAGCCGGCTCTACCAGCCCAGCAAAGGCGATATCTTGATGGAGGGCGTCAGCATCCTGTCGCGCCCGCCGCACAAGATCGCCGAGATCGGCATCGGCCGCACGTTCCAGAACGTCGCGCTGTTTCCCAACATGAGCGTGCTCGACAACGTTCGCGTCGGCATGCACGCGCACACCAACAGCGACATTATCAGCGACTCGCTGAAGCTGCCGTGGGTGCGCCGTGGCGAAGCCGCGATCAATCGTAACGTCGATCAGATTCTCTCCTATCTCGATCTCACCAGCGTCGGCCATTCGATCGTATCTGGCCTGCCGTTCGGCACGCAGAAGCGCGTCGAGCTGGCGCGCGCGCTCGCGGCCGAGCCCAAGATCCTGCTGCTCGACGAGCCGGCAGGTGGCTTGAATCATGAGGAAGTCCATGTCCTCGGCGACCTGATCCGTCGCATTCGCGACGAGCGCGGCATCACCGTGCTGCTGGTCGAGCATCACATGGGGCTGGTGATGTCGATCGCCGATCACGTGGTGGCGCTCAACTTCGGCCGCAAACTCGCAGAGGGTACCCCGTCTCAGGTGCAGTCGGACCCGGAGGTCATCAAGGCTTATCTGGGGAGCAAAGACCAATGAGCGTGTTGCTGAGTGTCCACGACCTGCGCGCCTATTACGGCCAGGTGCAGGCGCTTCATGGCCTGTCGTTTGATCTCAACGAAGGCAGCATGACCACACTGCTCGGCGCCAACGGTGCCGGCAAAACCACCACCTTGCGCGCGATCTGCAACATGGTGCGCTCAACCGGTGGAATTCAGTTCGAGGGCAAGCCGCTCACCGGCAAGTCGACCGAGAACATCGTCCGTCTCGGCATCGCGCATGTGCCGCAAGGCCGCGGCACCTTCACCACGCTGACGGTGGAGGAAAATCTCCAGCTCGGCGCCATCAGCCGCAAGGATGTCAAGGCGATCTCGGGCGACATCGAACGGATGTACGCGCACTTTCCGGTGCTCAAGCAACGGCATACACAGCAGGCCGGCACGTTGTCGGGCGGCGAGCAACAGATGCTCGCAGTGGCGCGCGCCCTGATGCTGCGGCCGCGGCTGATGCTGCTCGACGAGCCGTCGTTCGGCCTCGCACCGCTGATTGTGCGCGACCTGTTCAACATCCTCGGCAAGATCAATCGCGAGGACAAAGTCTCGATCCTGGTGGTGGAGCAGAACGCACAGCTCGCCCTCGAGATCGCCGACAAGGCTTACGTCATCGAAACCGGTCGCATCGTCATGTCAGGCAACGCGAAAGAAATCGCGAACGACGAGTCGGTGCGCAAATCCTATCTCGGTTACTGAGGAGACCGGCCATGGAGCTTTTCATCAATCAAGTCCTGGCTGGCATCGCGACGGGGGCCATCTACGCCTGTATGGCGCTGGCGATCGTCATGATCTTCCAGGCAATCGACCATCTGAACTTCGCCCAGGGCGAAATGGCGATGTTCGCCACATTCATCGCCTGGCAACTGATGCAGTGGGGCGTGCCCTATTGGTGGGCCTTCCTGCTGACGCTGATCATTTCGTTCGCGGGCGGCGTCATCATCGAACGTGTTCTGTTCAAGCCATTGGCCAAGGCGCCGGTGCTGACCAACGTCGCGGGCTTCATCGCGCTGTTCGCCATCATCAACAGCGTCGCCGGCCTGATCTGGGACTTCACCATCAAGCAGTTCCCGACGCCGTTCGGCTCCTCGCCGTTCCTCGGCAGCCAGCTCATCTCGACCCACCAGGCCGGCATGATCGGCGTCACGCTGGCGTTGTTGATTGCGCTGTTCATGTTCTTCCGCTTCACGCGGATCGGGCTTGCAATGCGCGCGGCGGCGGCGATGCCTGAATCGGCGCGGCTGGTCGGCATCAACACCGGCTGGATGGTGGCACTCGGCTGGGGCATGGCGTCCGCCATCGGCGCCATCGCCGGCATCCTGATCGCGCCGGTGGTGTTCCTCGAACCGAACATGATGGGCGGCGTGCTGATCTACGGATTTGCCGCGGCCGTGCTCGGCGGTCTGACCAGCCCGCTCGGCTCCGTGCTCGGCGGCTTCCTGGTCGGCATCTTCGAAAACCTTGTCGGCACCTACGTTCCGGGCGTCGGCAATGAATTGAAGCTGCCGATCGCGCTGGCGCTGATCGTCATCGTTCTGGTTGTCAAACCGACAGGCCTGATGGGCCACACCGTCGTAAAGCGAGTTTGATCATGAGCACCATTCAGGAAACCACCGCCGAGACTCAAGCCGCGACCGTCGACGCACCGCCGAAAAAAGCGATGGGGCTGGGCCGCACGGCATCATGGGTGATGCTGATCATCCTGCTTGCCCTGCCGTTGTTCGTCAGGAACTTCGTCATCTTCCAGATGACGATGCTGCTGATCTACGGCATCGCCGTGCTGGCGCTCAACATCCTCACCGGCGGCAGCGGCCAGTTCTCGCTCGGGCAGAGCGCGTTCTATGCTATCGGCGCCTACACTGCCGCGATCCTGATCGAACACGGCGGCGTCAACTACGTCCTGACGTTGCCGGCCGCCGGCATCGTCTGCTTCATCGTCGGCTTCCTGTTCGGTCTTCCCGCGCTGCGGCTGTCCGGCATCTACCTCGCGCTGGCGACCTTCGCCCTCGCCGTGGCGATGCCGCAACTGCTGAAGCTCGGCGTGATCGAGCACTGGACCGGCGGCGTTCAGGGCCTGGTGGTGACCAAGCCCGACGCGCCGTTCGGCCTGCCGGTCTCACAGGACATGTGGCTGTACTACTTCACGCTGGTGGTTTCGCTGGCGATCTATCTCGCTTCGGTGAACCTGCTGCGATCGCGTTCGGGGCGCGCGATGATGGCCATCCGCGACAATGAAATCGCGGCCTCGGCGATGGGCATCGATCTCTCGATCTACAAGACGCTGGCGTTCGGCGTCAGCGCCGGCATCACCGGCGTTGCCGGCGCGCTCGGCGCTATCGCGGTGCAGTTCGTTGCTCCCGACAGCTACACCTTCCAGCTCGCCATCGCACTATTCCTCGGCATGGTGGTCGGCGGCGTCGGCTGGCTGCCGGGCTCGCTCGCGGGCGCGGCGTTTATCGTGTTCGTGCCCAACATCGCCGAAGGCATTTCGAAGGGGCTCTCCGGCGCCTTCTTCGGCGTGCTGCTGTTCGTCGTCATCTACCTGGTGCCGCACGGCGCAAGGCAGGGCGCGATCTATGCCGAAACCCTGTTCAACAAACTCAGAAGGAGCTAAGCGGGTAATGAACCTCCGACAAAAATTAAGAATCGCCACATTCTCAACGGCGATCATGGCCTTTGCTGCAACCGGCGGCAGCGCTCTCGCCCAGAAGAAATACGACACGGGCGCGAGCGACACGGAGATCAAGATCGGCAACATCATGCCGTATAGTGGTCCCGCCTCCGCCTACGGCATCATCGGCAAGACCGAAGCGGCCTACTTCCAGATGATCAACGAGCAGGGCGGCATCAACGGGCGCAAGGTGAACTTCATCACCTACGACGACGCCTACAGCCCGCCCAAGGCGGTTGAGCACACCCGCAAGCTGGTCGAGAGCGACGAGGTGTTGCTGGTGTTCAATCCGCTGGGCACGCCGTCCAACACGGCAATCCAGAAGTATCTGAACGCCAAGAAGGTCCCGCAACTGTTCGTCGCTACCGGCGCGGCGAAGTGGAACGATCCGAAGCACTTCCCCTGGACCATGGGCTGGCAGCCGAACTACCAGGACGAAGCGCGGATCTACGCCAAGTATCTTCTGAAGGAGAAGCCCGACGCCAAGGTGGCGGTGCTGTATCAGAACGACGACTTCGGCAAGGATTACGTCAAGGGCTTCAAGGAAGGCCTCGGCGACAAGGCGAAGTCGATGATCGTCATCGAGGAGAGCTATGAAATCTCCGAGCCGACGATCGACTCGCACATCGTCAAGATCAAGGCCAGCGGCGCCGATACGCTGATGGATTTCACCACGCCGAAATTCGCCGCTCAGACCATCAAGAAACACGGCGAACTGAACTGGAAACCGCTGCACACCGTCACCCACGTCAGCGTCTCGGTCGGCGCGGTGATGAAGCCGGCGGGCTTCGAGCACGGCCAGGGCGTACTGTCGGCCGCCTACCTCAAGGACGGCGCCGATCCGCAGTGGAACGATGATCCGGGCATGAAGAAGTGGATCGCCTTCGTCGACAAGTACATGGCGGGCTCCAACAAGGCCGATAGCGGTCTCGTCTTCGGCTATGGCGTGGCGCAGACCCTGCACAAGGTGCTGGAAATGGCCGGCGACAATCTCACCCGCGAGAATGTCATGAAGCAGGCCGCAAGCCTGAAGGACTTCCAGACCGACGTGGCCTTGCCCGGCATCAAGATCAACACCAGCGCAACGGACTTCGCGCCGTTTCAGCAAGTGCGGATGATGCGCTTCAAGGGCGAGAAGTGGGAGCTGTTCGGCGACATCATCAGCAGCGACGGCCACTGATCGAATCCGATCGTTCCGTTTAAGCATAACCCGCGGCCTCGCCCCTCCCGGGGCGGGGCCGCCCCTTTTTGAAAAAATCCAACAGCGAGGAAACCATGTCGAGACAACCATCGTTTGCCATCTCCACGTTCGCCGCCGCGACGCTCGCGCTTGCCGTGTCGGGCGGACATGCGCTGGCACAGAAGAAGTACGATACCGGCGCGACCGACACCGAAATCAAGATCGGCAACATCGTGCCGTATAGCGGCCCCGCCTCGGCCTATGGCGTGGTCGGCAAGGCCATGGGCGCCGTGTTCCAGCGCGTCAACGACGCCGGCGGCATCAATGGCCGCAAGATCAATTTCATTTCCTATGACGACGCCTACAGCCCGCCCAAGGCGGTCGAGCAGGTGCGCAAGCTGGTCGAGAGCGACGAGGTGCTGCTGACCTTCGGCGTCCTCGGCACGCCCTCCAACTCGGCGATCCAGAAGTATCTCAACGCCAAGAAGGTGCCGCAGCTATTCCTCGCCACCGGCGCGACCAAGTGGAACGACCCGAAGCACTTTCCCTGGACCATGGGTTGGCTCCCCAGCTATCAGGCTGAAGGGAATATCTACGCCAAGTATCTGCTGAAGGATCATGCCGGCAAGAAGATCGCGATTCTCTACCAGAATGACGACTTCGGCAAAGACTACCTGAAAGGGATCAAGGACGGCCTCGGCGACAAGGCATCGAACATCGTCATCGAGGAAAGCTACGAACTGTCCGAGCCGACCATCGACACCCACATCGTCAAGATGAAGGCGAAAAATCCCGACGTGATGGTCTATTTCACCACGCCGAAATTCGGCGCACAGGCGCTGAAGAAGGTCGGCGAACTGGCCTGGAAACCAGTGCAGATCATCGCCAACGTCAGTGCCTCGACGGCGACCGTGATGAAGCCCGCAGGCTTCGAGAACGCGCAGGGCGTGATCTCCGCTGCTTACGCCAAGGATGCCAGCGACCCGCAGTGGAAGGACGACGCCGGCATGAAGGACTTCGACAGCCTGCTGGCGAAGTACCTGCCCGACACCAACCGCGTCGATAGTTCGGCGATGACCGGTTACAACATGGCATTGACGATGGTAGCGCTGCTCAAAAACTGCGGCGACGACCTGACCCGCGCCAACATCATGAAGCAGGCGGCGAATCTCAAGGATCTCGAAATCTACGGCCTGCTGCCGGGTATCAAGATCAATACCAGCCCGACGGACTTCGCCCCGATCAGCCAGTTGCAAACGATGCGGTTCGACAACGGCCGCTGGCAGTTGTTCGGCGACGTCATCAGCGGCGACGCCGACAGGTGAACTGACACGTCCCTATCGAGTCAGATCGCGGCCTCGCTCCTCCCGGAGCGGGGCCGTTTCTGTTGTGATGCAGCGTCGCCTTGCCGCAACGCCGCAAACGATTTCGTGACGATACCCCGCCGCTCGCGCAGGGTTTTCTGTTGCCGAATGCCGCGGGTGGGCGTTGAATATCGGCGAGGCCAACGCGCCTCCAATAAAAACACGACACACATCACATCACAGAGGAGGTTCGACATGCCCGTTATCAAACGGCCGGCAGCGGTGATTTCGGCTGCCTTGATTGTTCTTGCGACCGCCAGCAGCGCTGCGTTCGCGCAAAAGAAATATGACTCTGGCGCAAGCGACACCGAAATCAAGATCGGCAACATCATGCCCTATAGCGGACCGGCATCCGCCTATGGCGTGATCGGCAAGACCGAAGCCGCTTACTTCAAGATGATCAACGATCAGGGCGGCATCAACGGCCGCAAGATCAACTTCATTTCCTATGACGACGCCTACAGTCCACCGAAGACCGTCGAACAGGCGCGCAAGCTGGTGGAAAGCGACGAGGTGCTGTTCATCTTCAATTCGCTCGGCACGCCGCCGAACTCGGCGATTCACAAATACATGAACGCCAAGAAAGTCCCGCAATTGTTCGTCGCCACCGGTGCCACCAAGTGGAACGATCCCAAGGACTTTCCCTGGACCATGGGCTGGCAGCCCAACTATCAAAGCGAAACCCGCATCTACGCCAAGTACATCCTCGAGCACATGCCGAATGCTAAGATCGCGGTGCTTTATCAGAACGACGATTACGGCAAGGACTATCTGAAAGGGTTGCTCGACGGCCTCGGCGCCAAGGCCAAGACCATGGTCGTCGCCCAGGACAGTTATGAATTGTCCGAACCGACCATCGACTCTCACATCGTCAAGCTGAAGGCGTCCGGCGCCGATGTCTTCATGAACATCACCACGCCGAAATTCGCGGCACAAGCAATCAAGAAGATCGCGGAGATCGGCTGGAAGCCGACCCATTTCCTCAACAACGTCAGCGCCTCGATCGGCAGCGTCATCAAGCCGGCCGGTTACGAAAATTCGCAGGATATCATCTCGGCTGCTTATCTGATGGATGCAGCCGATCCGCAGTGGAAGGATAATGCCGGCATGAAAGCGTTCGACGATTTCCTTGCCAAGCAGTTTCCGGAAGGCAATCGGCTCGATGGCAGCGTGATGGTCGGCTACAATGTTGCACAGACCATGGTGCAGGTGCTCAAGCAGTGCGGCGACAACCTGACCCGCGCCAACGTGATGAAGCAGGCGGCAAGCCTGAAGGATTACACGCCGACCAACCTCTTGCCGGGCATCAAGATCAACACCAGCGCCAATGATTTTGCACCGATCGAACAGTTGCAACTGATGCGGTTCAGGGGCGAGCGCTGGGTGCTGTTCGGCAAGATCATCAGCGGTGAGATCGGCGGATAGCGGGATGAGGTTAAGTTAGCTGCCCAGTCCTCCGTCATTGGGAGGACCAATAGCGACGAAGCAATCCAGCTCTAGCTTCTAGGCTTTCTGGATTGCTTCGCGGAGCCTGTGCTCGGAGGGCGCGGCGCGCCGATCCAGTGCTCGCAACAACGATGAGAGTGAGTCAAATCTTTTCCGGCTCTAACACCAAAATCGAAAGCCCTCGCTCCGCGAGGGTTTTCTTTTGGCGCGATCGGATGGATAACGGTGCCCGCCTTGACCTGTTCAGTGAGCCCGCAGCGCCATGACCGACCGACGCGCCCTCCTCCGTTCCATCTTCGATGCCGCCGTCGCCGCCGCGCATCCGGACTCGATCCTGACCCAATATCTGCCGCCACTGCCGAAAGGACGCGTGATCGTACTCGCCGCCGGCAAGGGCGCTGCCGCGATGGCTGCCGCTGCCGAACAGCATTACCTCGACGACATGGGCCTTGCGCCCGAGCGCCTCACCGGCATCGCCACCACGCGGCACGGCCACGGCGTGCCGACTCGTCGGGTCAAGGTGATCGAGGCGGGGCATCCGGTGCCGGACGAAGCCGGCCTCAAGGCGGCCGATGAAACGCTGGCGCTTGCCGCGACCGCCACCGCCGACGATCTGTTGCTGGTGCTGATCTCCGGCGGCGGTTCGGCGAACTGGATCGCGCCTGCGGACGGCGTGACCTTCGCGCAGAAGCAACAGGTCAATCGCGCATTGCTGCGCTCCGGTGCGCCAATCGGCGAGGTCAACGCCGTCCGAAAACATCTGTCGCGGATCAAAGGCGGTCGCCTCGCCGCCGCCGGGCAGAACGCGCAGATCGTGACGCTGGCGATCTCCGATGTGCCGCACGACGATCCGGCCGCCATTGCCTCCGGCCCTACAGTGCCAGACCCGACGACGCTCGCCGACGCGCGCGCCATCGTCGCGCGTTACGACCTCGCCCTCGACGACGCAGTGCGCCGCGCGCTCGACGATCCACGCAACGAAAGCCGCAAGCCGGGCGACGCGGCTTTCGCGCGCGCACGATTCGAATTGATCGCACGGCCGCGCAACTCGCTCGATGCCGCGATAAAGGTCGCGAAAGACGCGGGCTATGAGGTGGTCGATCTCGGCGCGGACCTCGAAGGTGAAGCCCGCGACGTCGCGACCTCACATTCAGCGATGGCGAAGAAGGCTCACACCGAAGGCAAGCGCATTGCCATCGTTTCCGGCGGTGAGCTCACCGTCACCGTGCGCGGCAAGGGACGTGGTGGCCCCAATCAGGAATACGCGTTGTCGCTGGCGCAACAGCTTGCCGGCATAGAAAACATTTCGGCGATTGCCGCCGACACCGACGGCGCCGATGGCGGCGCCGGTAGCGCCACCGATCCGGCCGGCGCGATAATCGATGCACGCACCTTCGCGGTGATGGCCGCGAAAAAACTCGATCCCGCCGCTTATCTCGCCAACAACGACGCTACGACATTCTTCGAAGCAACGGACGACCTGCTGATCACCGGCCCGACGCTCACCAACGTCAACGACGTGCGAGTCATTTTGGTCGATTGATCGCGCAAAAGAACGATGAGCTATAGCGAGATGCACGATCGATGAACGTCATGGCCGGGCTTGTCCCGGGCATGACGGATCAGGTTAAAATGAATCCCGCTTTAGAAATCCCGCGCGATTGTCGCCAGCATCTCCAGCAACGCAGCGCGATTGGCGGGGCCGAGCACTTCGTTGAGCCGCGCCTCGTGCTTGGTCGCCACCAGCTTCTTGGCACGTGCCAGAATGGTGCGGCCATTATCGGTGAGCATCAGGATGTGCGAGCGACGGTCGTTGGCGGAACGCACCCGGACGCACAATTCGCGCCCCTCGAGGCTGTCGAGCATCGCGACAAAATTCGGCCGCAGGATTCCCAGCGTGTTGGCGATCTCGGTCTGGTTGCGGCCGGGATTGCGGTCGATCAACAGCAGCACCGAGAACTGCGCCGGCGTCAGGTTCAGCGAGGCGACGCAGCGGATGAAATCGTCGAAAATCCGGAGTTGCGCCCGCTTGAGCGAATAGCCGAGCAACTCGGACAATTCGCCCATCTTGATCTGGCTGGCTTCCTCGTGGTCGTCGACCACCTCGCGGGCGTTGCCCGGCTTCGAAGCATTCAGTTCAGCCGCTCTCGACCCGGTCATGGCCTTGTTCGCTCCGACGGCGCCTTGAGAACAACCCGACGGGATTCGGCGCACTTGAGATTATACTCGATAATCGTTATTAATCATACCAAATAGTCGCGGCAGATTTCAACTGCCGCTGCCGCTTGCCGATGGACCGAATCCACGGCAAATGCGGTGCTGGAGGGGGAGCCCGCCTTGAACACGACAATCCTGCTGTTCCTGCTTCAGGACGGCATTACCAATGGCGCCGTCTATGCCCTGCTCGGGCTGGCGATGGTGCTCGTCTTCGCGGTCACCCGCGTCATCCTGATCCCGCAAGGCGAATTTGTGGCGTATGGCGCCTTGACCTACGCCACGCTGGCCACCGGCCAGATCCCGGGTACGGCGATGCTCGCGGTGGTCATGGGGCTGGTCGCCTTTGCCTTCGACCTGTTCGCCGCGCGCAAGGCGTTTCGCCTCAAGGTGATTTTGCGCGCGGTCGCGGTCGACATCGTATTCCCTGTCGTGGTGCTCGCCCTGACCTGGGGACTGGCCGGGCGTTATAACGCCATTCCGGTGAACATCGCACTGTCGCTGCTGATCGTTGCCGCCATCGGCCTGTTTCTCTATCGCATCGCGTTCCAGCCGATCGCCCACACCTCGGTACTGGTCCTGCTGATCGCCTCCGTCGGCGCGCATCTCGCGCTCGAAGGTTTTGGCCTGATCTTCTTCGGCGCCGAGGGCCTGCGCGGCCCGGCGATCTCCAACGCGATGATCACCATCGGCCAGTTGCAGATCACCGGCCAGAGCCTCGCCGTCTACGGCATCACCATCGCGCTGATCGTGACGCTGTGGCTGTTCTTCGACTTCACGCTCTACGGCAAGGCGCTGCGTGCCACGGCGGTGAACCGGCTCGGCGCGCGGTTGGTCGGCATCCGCACCTCGCTTTCGGGCCAGATGGCGTTTTTACTCGCCTCGGTGATCGGCGCGATTTCCGGCATCCTGATCGTCCCGATCACGACGCTCTATTACGACACCGGCTTCATCGTCGGCCTGAAAGGCTTCGTCGCAGCAATCATCGGCGGCCTCATCAGCTATCCGATCACCGCCGCTGCCGCCATCGTGGTCGGCCTCGTCGAGGCGTTCTCGTCGTTCTACGCCAGCAACTACAAGGAAGTCATCGTCTTCACGCTGATCATTCCGGTCCTCGTCCTGCGCTCGCTCGCCGCGCCCGAGGTCGAGGAAGAGAAGGAGTGATGACCATGACGCAACGCTGGCCGGTCATTGTTTTCGCACTGGTGATGGCGGCGCTGCCGCTAATCCCCGAAATTCCGCCGTTCTGGATTGTACTCTTGAACAACATCGGCCTCGCCGCACTGGTCGCGATGGGTCTGGTGCTGCTCACCGGCGTCGGCGGCCTCACCTCGTTCGGGCAGGCCGCGTTCTGCGGCTTCGGCGCCTATACGACCGCTGTGCTCTCCACCGCGTATGGCGTGTCGCCGTGGCTGACGCTGCCGCTGGCCCTGATCGTCAGCGGCCTTGCCGCCGTGGTGCTCGGCCTGATCACGGTGCGCCTCTCCGGCCACTATCTCCCGCTCGGCACCTTGGCCTGGAGCCTCGGGCTCTACTACCTGTTCGGCAAGCTGGAATTCGTCGGTCGCAACGACGGCATCTCGGCGATCCCGCCGCTGGAAATCGGATCGTGGCGCATGCTCGACGCCGGCTCGATCTATTACGTGATCTGGATCGCGGTGATCCTGTCGGCGGTGCTCACCACCAACCTGCTGGACTCCCGCACCGGGCGCGGCATCCGTGCGTTGCGGCGCGGCCATATCGCGGCCGAGGCCTTCGGCGTCAACACCGCGCGCGCCAAGCTGCTGGTGTTCATCTACGCTGCCGTGCTCGCCGGCCTGTCCGGCTGGCTTTATGCGCATTTCCTGCGCGCGGTGACGCCGACGCCGTTCGGCGTCCACGCTTCGATCGAATATCTGTTCATCGCCGTGGTCGGCGGCGCCGGCTACATCTGGGGCGGCGTGCTCGGCGCGGTCATCGTCATCGTGCTCAAGGAAATTCTGCAAAGCTACCTGCCGCTGATCTTCGGCGGACAGGGCCAGCTTGAACTGATCGTGTTCGGATTGGTGCTGGTGGCACTGGTGCATCTCGCACCCGGCGGCGTTTGGCCATGGCTCGCCGGCCTGTTGCCGTTCAAGCGTCGCCCGCCCCGCATCGATAGCTCACTGCACCTCGCCGCGCGACCCGCGACCGAACTGCCGCCGGTGTTGCTGCAACTCGAGGGCGCGCGCAAGCAATTCGGTGGCGTGCTCGCTGTCAATGACGTCAGTTTCTCTGTCAAACCAAAGGAGATCGTCGCGCTGATCGGGCCGAACGGCGCCGGCAAGAGCACGACCTTCAACCTGATCACGCGCGTGCTCGATTCCAGCGCCGGACGCATCACGGTGTGCGGCACCGACGTCGCCGGCACGACGCCACAGCAGATTGCGCGGCTCGGCGTCGCCCGCACCTTCCAGCACGTCAAGCTGATCCCGGACATGACAGTGCTGGAAAACGTCGCCCTCGGCGCGCATCTGCGCGGCCGCTCCGGCACCTTCGCCAGCATGTTGCGGCTCGACCGTGCTGACGAAGCCAAGCTGCTGGCGGAAGCCGCGCGGCAGATCGAACGCGTCGGGCTCAAGGAGCAAATCGATCAACTCGCCGGCAGCCTCTCGCTCGGCCAGCAGCGGATCGTCGAGATCGCCCGCGCGCTGTGCGTCGATCCGGTGCTGCTGCTGCTCGATGAGCCGGCGGCGGGCCTGCGCCACATGGAGAAGCAACAACTCGCCGCGCTGCTGCGGCAACTGCGCGACGGCGGCATGTCGATCCTGCTGGTGGAGCACGATATGGGATTTGTCATGGACCTCGCCGACCGCATCGTCGTGCTCGACTTCGGCACCAAGATCGCCGAAGGCACACCGGATGCAATCAAGACCAATCCCGATGTGATCCGCGCCTATCTCGGAGCCGCCGCATGACCGCGCCCCTGCTCTCGGTCTCTGATGCATCGATCTCCTACGGCAAGGTCGAGGCCGTGCGTTCGGTGTCGCTCGACGTCGGCCGCAACGAAATCGTCACCATCGTCGGCGCCAACGGCGCGGGCAAGACCACGCTGCTCAACGCCATCATGGGCATCCTGCCGCAGAGCGGCCGCATCCGTTTCGACGGCATCGACATCACCGGAATCGAGATCGAGGATCGCGTCGCGGCCGGGCTGTCGCTGGTGCCGGAGCATCGCGAATTGTTCGGCACCATGAGCGTCGAGGACAACCTGCAACTCGGCGCCTTCCGCAACTCCAAGGCCGCCGCGCAATCGTTCGAGCGCGTTTATGCGCTGTTTCCGCGCCTCAAGGAACGACGGCAGCAACTCGCCGGCACGCTGTCCGGTGGCGAACAGCAGATGCTGGCGATGGGCCGTGCGCTGATGGGCGAGCCACGATTGCTGATGCTGGACGAGCCGAGCCTCGGCCTCGCACCGCTTATCGTCGCCGACATCTTCAAGACGGTAGGCGAGTTGCGCGCGGCCGGCGTCTCCGTGCTGCTGGTCGAGCAGAACGCGAAAGCTGCGCTGCAGATCGCCGACCGCGCCTACGTGATGGAATTGGGCAGCTTCATTCTCGATGGTGCGGCCGATGCGGTGGCCGCCGACCCGCGTGTCATCGCGAGTTATCTCGGCTTCCAGAATAGCGCAGCAGCCTCGCACTAATCGTTACGCCGCCGCTTCCTGCTCCTGACAGATATCCTTGCTGTCGGCCTCCGACAGCGGCTCGTCGAGCAGCCCGCAATGATGCGGTGACGACGCACCCGGCCGCGCGTTGCGGCGGAAGTGACGGCAACTATGGCAGACACCGAACGCACGGCCTTCGTTGCGCGCGATGGTCGCTGCGAGAATCGCCTGAAGCGTCGTCACGAGTTTCGCCGGATCGTCATCCGTACCGAGTGCGATATCCTGCGCGAGATGCAATAGCGGATCCTGCTTCAGCACCGCCTCGCCGCGCCGGGTCAACGCCAGTTCGACCGAACGGCCATCGCGAGCACTGGCGCGCCGCGCCGCGAGCCCCTTCTGCTCCAGCGCGATCAAAGTCTGCGAAATGGTGCCGCGCGTCGAGCCGACATAATCGGCGAGCGCCGCCGGCGTCCGCGAAAAGCGATTGGCGCGCGCCAGATAGCGCAACGCCTCCCACTGTGCCGGATTCAACCCCTCGACGGTAACGCCGCTGCGCGCCAGCCGCTCCAGCCGGCCGACCAGATAGGCCGCTTCCAGCGCTTTTGAAATCGTCATAGTAGCGACTCGCTATCTTTTGGTTGACACACAGCCCGGTATCGGGAATCTATAGTAGCGACTCGATATCATCAAGACGAGTCCAAACTGGAGCTTTCGTCATGCGTCATCCCCTCGCCTTCGGATTCGCCCTGCTGCAAGGCGCGATTCTCGCATCCACCGCAGCCTTCGCCCACGATATCCATGCCAAGCCGGACGCCAAGGTGCCGCCGGCCTTCGACATCACCAGCGCCACCGCTTCGACCGACGGCCGGCTCGCGACCTTCGCAATGGAGGTGAGCGGCGAAGCCGGCTCACTGAAGCCGCAGAAGGTCGGCAAGCTCGCCGGCTCGAAGGTCGACGCCTATGTGTGGCCGACCAAGCTCGATCCGTCGGCGGTCGGCTTCGCAAAAGGCTCCGGCATTCTGGCGCTCGCCATCACCGCGCATCCGGACTTCGACGACACGCCGCTGTTCGACGAGAACGGCGACGGCGATCCCGGCAACGACGGCGCCAACTGGCATTCGCACTGGGTGGTGCTCGGCAGCGACAAGGCTTGCGCCGGCGGCCTCAAGGTCAACGACATCTCGCCGGGACAGGACGTGCTGCCCGCGACCGCGCCCGGCCTGCCGCTGGCGCTCGACAGCCCCGGCATGAGCCCGATCCTGAAAGGCAAGACCGTGCGCATCACCGTGCCGGTGAAGGGCGCGGAGAACGTCAATTTCGACGCCGTCGCCGCCCACCTGCAAGTGCACGAGAAAGGCGAGAAGCCGCTACTCTGTGTCACCGGCACTTACAAGGTGGCGTCCGGCAACCTGACGTTGCCCGGCGTCATCATGAAGGAGACGAAGAAGTAGCGCGAACGCCGCGCGAACCGTCATTGCGAGCGAAGCGAAGCAATCCAGTAAGCCACCAAGCAAGAACTGGATTGCTTCGTCGCTTACGCTCCTCGCAATGACGTGGAAACAGCGGCCAACCTCAATCGATCTTGCTTCCCGTTCACTCCGCAAAAGAAAGGCCGGGCAAGCCCGGCCATTCTCATTCATTCCAGCGTTGCAGGCGCGCTTATTTCACCTGAACGTATTTGCCGTCCTTCACCGTCAGCAGGATGCGCGAGCGGTCGTCGAGGCCGAAACGATCCTTTTCGGTGAAGTTGTAGACGCCCTGGCTCGCGGCGATGTCACGCTCGGTCAGCAGCGCCTTGCGGATGGCGTCGCGGAATTCCGGCGTGCCGGGCTTGGCCGACTTCAACGCCACCGGCACCACGCGCTCCAGCACCTTGAAGGCGTCGAACGAGTGGCCGGCGAACTGGCTGCGGCTGTTGGCGCCGTGCTTGGCTTCATAGGCCTTGTTGAGTTCGAGGCCCGGCTTCTTGGTCAGGGCGCTGTCGTCCTGACCTTCCGGGTCCATCACCGGGCCCGACGCCATCAGCACGCCTTCGGCAGCTTTACCGGCGATGCGGATGAAGTCCATGCTGGCGGCGCCGTGGGTCTGATAGATCAGCCCCTTGTACCCGCGATCGCGCAGCGTCGACTGCGGCAGCGCCGCCGCGGTGCCCGAAGCGCCGATCAGGATCGCGTCGGGATTGGCGGCGATCAGTTTCAGCGCCTGACCTGTGACCGACGTATCCGGACGCGCGAAGCGCTCCTCGTCGACGATCTTCATGCCCATCGGCACCGCCTGGTTCTTCAGATCGTTGAACCACAGGTCGCCGTAGGAATCCGAGTAGCCGATATAGCCGACGGTCTTCACGTTGTTCTTCTTCATGTGCTCGTAGAGCACCTTGCCCATGATCGGGATCGGCTGCGGCATCGATACCGACCACTTGGCGCGCTCCGGCGTGATCGGGAACGGCGCCAGACCGAAATGCGGAACGGCGGCCTCATTGGCGACCGTCGACATCGCGATGCTGGGCGGCGTGGTCGACGAACCCATGATGATGTCCGCCTTGGATTCGGTCACGAAGCGGCGCGCGTTGTTGGTCGCGGCGGTCGGATCGCCGCCGTCGTCGAGCACGATGACCTTGAGCGGCACGCCGCCGATTTCCTTCGGCACGAACTCCAGCGCATTGCGCTCCGGAATGCCGAGCGCGGCGGCCGGCCCCGTGGTGGTGACCGAAATGCCGACGACAATCTCATTGCTTTGCGCCTGCGCCGGCGCGACCAGGCCCGGCAATGCCATTGCCGCCACAGCGGCCATGGACAGCGTAAATTTCTTCATTCGTTCCTCCCTGAAGATGCTTTGAAAGTCAGTTTAGTGGAGCGTTTTTTCAGTTCAGCCCCTTCTTTAGGCGGTGCTGTTGTCGAAGTCATCCCCGCCCAAGCCGCGCGACGATATCGCGCGGCTTAGCGTTAATTGCGAGCCTTGCGGGCGCGCCGCCGCTCACTTCGGCGCCATACGCAGCGAAGCGTCGAGCCGCACCACTTCGCCGTTGAGATACGGATTGTCGATCATGTGCAGCGCCAGCGAGGCGTATTCGTCCGGCGAGCCGAGCCGATGCGGGAACGGAATCGCGACCGCGAGGCTGTCCTGCGCTTCCTGCGGCAATGAGCCGAGCAGCGGCGTCAGGAACAGGCCGGGCGCGATGGTCAGCACGCGAATGCCGAACTGCGCCAGTTCGCGCGCGATCGGCAAGGTCATGCCGACGATGCCGCCCTTCGAGGCCGAATAAGCCGCCTGCCCGATCTGGCCGTCATAGGCAGCGACCGACGCGGTATTGATAACGACGCCACGCTCGCCGCCATCGAGCGGCGCGAGCTTCGACATCTCCGACGTCGCAAGCCGCAGCATGTTGAACGAGCCGATCAGGTTGATGCGGATGACGCGGTCGAAATCCGCCAGCGCGTGCGGTCCCTCGCGGCCGACAACGCGCTTGGCGACGCCGATGCCGGCGCAGTTCACCAGCACGCGCGCCGGACCATGCGCCTTGGCGGCGGCAACGATGGCTGCTTCGCCCGACGCGGCATCGGCCACATCACAATGCACCGCGATGCCGCCGATTTCCTTGGCGAGGTCTTCCGCGAGCTTGGTGTTGAGGTCGGCGACAGCGACCTTGGCGCCCTGCGCCGCCAGCTTGCGCGCGGTGGCCGCGCCCAATCCCGATGCGCCGCCGGTAACGATGGCGGCCTGCCCTTGCAACTTCATGACGTCCTCCTGTGAATCCCGATAGTATGAATGGTGGCGTTGCGCCTATGCGACCGAAATGACGTGAGCGGGCGGCGGCGATGCATAGAGGCTTTCGATCCACGCGGCGCGATGCTCGAGCACCGCGCGCTGGTTGATCGAACCCTTGTCGGTGACCTCGCCGCGATCGATCGACAGCGGCACGTCGACCAGCATCGCGCGCGCGATGCGATTGGATGAGCCGGTCGCCGTGACCGCGAATGCCGCCAGCCGCTCGCGGAACGCCTGCCGCACTTTCGGATCGTTGGCAGCAGCGGCGAGATCGTCGGCCGGCAAGGCGGGATTGATGACGCGGCAGCCATCGAGATCGAGGATCACCAGCGCCGACAATTCGTCGCGGTTGATGCCGGCGATCACCACGTCGCGCACCAGCGGCGCGCAGGCGGCGACAAAGCGCGCGCGCAGCGGACCGACGCTGACCCAGGTGCCGCTGCCGAGCTTGAAGTCTTCGGAGATGCGACCGTCGAAATCGAATCCGGCATCGACATCGGCAGGATCGACGAAGCGGATCGCGTCGCCCATGACATAGAAGCCTTCGTCGTCGAACGACTTTGCCGTCAGCTCCGGCTGCCGCCAGTAGCCCGGCGTCACGTTCGGGCCCTTGGCGCGGACTTCGATCTTGCCGTTGTTGGGAATGAGTTTTGCGTCGTTGCCGAGCACCGGCAGGCCGATGTGGCCGGAGCGGCTGGTTTCCGGCGTCACCGACATGAAGAACGGCGCGGTCTCGGTGGCCCCTAACCCGGTCAGCATCGGCACGCGCTTGCCCGTCACCTGCACCGCGATCTCGTCGAGGCTGCCCCAGACGTAAGGCGACAGCGCCGCGCCCGAGAAGAACATCGCGTGCAGCTTGCCGAAGAATTTTCCGCGCAAGGTCGCGTCGTCGCGCAGATAAGGCAGCAGCGATTCATAGCCTTTCGGCACGTTGAAATAGACCGTCGGAGAAATCTCGCGCAGGTTGCGCACCGTCTCGGCGATGCCGCCCGGCGTCGGCTTGCCCTCGTCGAGATACATCGAGCCGCCGTTGAACAGCGTCAGCCCGATATTGTGATTGCCGCCAAACGTATGATTCCACGGCAGCCAGTCGACGATCACCGGAGGCTCGTCCTTGAGGAATGCCAGTGTCTCATTCAGCATCACCTGATTGGCGCAGATCATCCGCTGGGTGTTGATCACCGCTTTCGGATTGCCGGTCGAGCCCGAGGTGAGCAGGAATTTCGCGATGGTGTCGGGGCCGATGGCGTCATGCACGGCGTCGAGTTGCGGATGCTCCGGCGTCGCCAGCAGTTCGGCGAGCGGCGTCACCGCGCGGCCCGGCACTTCGCCGCGCACCGCGACGATCTCGACATCGGCCGGCACGTTGGCGGCAAGCGCATCGGCGAACTGCGTGGCATCGGCGGCGAACACCAGCCCCGGCGTCAGCAGTTTCATCACGAAGGACAATTTGCCAAAATCCTTCGACACCAGCGAATAGGCCGGCGACACCGGGCAGAACGGTATGCCTGCGTAAAACGCGCCGAACGCCAGCAGCGCATGATCGATGGAATTGCCCGAGAGGATCATCACCGGCCGCTCGGCCGACAAGCCGCGCGCCAGCAGGGCCGACGCAACATGGCGGCTGGCGTCGAGCAACTGCGCATAGGTGATAGTGCGCCAGCCGCCGTCGGCGGCGCGCTCGGCCATGAAGACGCGGTTCGGCTCAAGCTTCGCCCAATGATGCAGGCGATCGGTCAGGCGGCGCGGATAGTCAACGAGCGCGGCGGTCGGGCGAACGTAGATGGTGCCGTCGTCGCGGCGCTCGATGCGCACTTCGGGCCTGCCGAACGAAATCGGCCGCAGCGGCGCGCGCGCCGCATCTGGTGTCGAATTGGAAGCAGCCATACGCGACATCCGGCGATGCTCCTTTGTTCAGGCCGGGCGAACCTTCGCGGTCTTGCGATCGAGGAACGCGCGTATCCGCTTCTTGGCCTCCTGATCGCTCTGCGCCACCGTCGCCATCAGCGATTCCATCAGCAGACCGGTCTGCGGATTCGACTCCGCGATCATCGGCAGCGCCTGCAACACCGCGAAGTTGGTCAGCGGCGCATTTTCAGCAACCCGTTGCGCCAATTCCATCGCCTTGGCGTAAGCGCCGCCCGCGTCAGTGAGATACTGCGAGAACCCGCAGGCGACGCCTTCACTGGCCGAGTAGACCCGGCCGGTCAGCATCATGTCCGCCATCCGCGCCACGCCGATCAGACGCGGCAATCGCACCGAACCGCCACCACCGACGAAGATGCCGCGGCTGCCTTCCGGCAAGGCGTAATAGGTGCTGGCGTCGGCTACGCGGATATGCGCCGCGCAGGCGAGTTCGAGGCCGCCGCCGATCACGGCGCCGCGCAAGGCGGCAATCACCGGCACGCGGCAATATTGAATCTTGTCGAACACCCGGTGCCACATCTGGGAATGCACCAGCCCGCCGGTGGCGTCGCGCTCGGTCAGTTCGGAGAGGTCAAGGCCGGCGGAGAAATGCTCGCCGACGCCGTGCAGCACCACCGCGCCGACACCGTCCGGCAGATGCGAGAAGCAATGCTTGATTTCCGCCATGATGTCGTCGTTCAGCGCATTGCGCTTGGCTGGACGATTAAGCCCGACGCTCAGCACCGGGCCGATCTGTTCGACGGTCAGCAGCGTCGCGGGCGCAGCGATGGAAGCGGAGGCGGCGGCGTTTCCCATGGGCTTATTTATGTCCTTGATAGAATAGTTATGTTTTATAACAGATTGGGCGAGAGTCAACAACGGGGCGGCGGTGTGGATGGGGAATCCGATCACGTCGGCCAGGGCGCGCACCTGTTCTGTCAGGAAAGGGAGCGTCCCCTCGCCGTCATATGTCACGACAGCATCCCAACGACGTTCTCGTCGTCCCTGCGCAGGCAGGGACCCATACGCCGCAGCGACCGTCATGAATGGGAGCGCAGATTGCCCTGGCCTTGCACGCCCGTCATCCCAACAAAGCCAGGGGTAATGGGTCCCCGCCTTCGCGGGGACGACACCGTGCATGGCATTGCGCGAGCCCTCACCGTCATGGCCGGATTATTTCGGCCATCCACGTCTTTACCTTTTGCGAGATACGCAGGACGTGGATGCTCGGGCTTTCGCCGCGCAGGCGGGACAAGCCCGGACATGACGAACTGCAATTTGTGAAATGCTTAAAGCACCTGATGCACGTCGATGACGACGCGGTCGGCGTGGCGCGCGGCGGAGCCGATGAACAGGTGCTGCATCAGCCAGCGGTATTTCTCGCTGCCGGTTTCGAACTTCGGCGTGGTGCGGAAATAGATCAGCTTGGGATCGACCGGTTCGTTGCGCTTGAGCTTTTCGAGAAGCTCCTTCGGCCCGAAGCGGATGCCGGTGTTGACGACATAGATCACAGCGCCGTCGTCGGTCTCGATCGCGTACTTGGCTTCGAGATCGATCAGCTCGTCGGGCCGGATGATCTGGAAGTCGGCGCCGAACGGCAACACCTTGCCGTTGATGCCCTCGCCATGCACCTCGCCTCCGATAATCGGAATGATTCTGCGGGTGCCGTAGCCGATATCGCCGGCCGAGGTGACGGCGGCGATCCGCGCGGTGACGGTGAAGACGTATTTCGTCTTGAGAACGGGCGTCATCGCGCTACCCCATCATGTGCATCGGCAGCCATGTCGCGATCACCGGGAAGGCGATCAGCAGCACCAGCCGCACCAGGTCGGTCGCCACGAACGGCAGCACGCCGGCGAAGATCGTCGACATACTGACGTCCTTGATCACGCTCTTGATGACGAACACGTTCATGCCGACCGGTGGATGGATCAACCCGAGTTCGACCGTCATCACAATGATGATGCCGAACCAGATCGGATCGAAGCCCAGCGCCGTCACCACCGGAAACACGATCGGCACGGTGAGGATGATCATCGCCATCGCGTCCATCAGGCAACCGAGCACCAGATACATCAGCAGGATCAGCGCCAGCACGCCGTAGCGGCCGATGCCGAGGCCGGTGAGAAACTCGGTGACGTGCTGCGGCGTCTGGGTTATGGTCAGGAAGTAGCCGAAGCACAGCGCGCCGATCAGCACGGTGAAGACGGCGGCCGTGGTACGCGTCGCCTGCAACAGCGCTTCAAGAATACCGTCACGCGACAGCTTGCGACGCATGACGCCGATGATGAAGGCGCCGACCGCGCCGACCGCGCCCGCCTCGGTCGGGATGAAGAAGCCGCCATACAACCCGCCGATCACGAAGAAGAACAGCGCCAGCGGCGACCACACGTCGCGCAACGCCAGCACGCGATCATTCCAACTGCTGCGCGGGCCAGCAGGCAGAAAGCCCGGCCGCACCACGCCGATGATGGCGATGGTGATCATATGCATGGTGATCGCCAGCAATCCCGGAACGATGCCGGCGACGAACAGCTTGCCGATATCCTGCTGGGTGATGATGCCGTAGACCACCAGCACGGTGGACGGCGGCAACATCGCGCCGAGCGTGCCGCCGACCGCGATGACGCCGGTGGAGAACGACTGTGGATAACCAAAGCGGCGCATTTCCGGATAGGCCACCGCGGAGAACGTCGCGGCGGTCGCAACCGACGATCCCGAGATCGCCGCGAAGCCACCGCAAGCGCCGATGGTGGCGATGCCGAGACCGCCCTTCCAGTGGCCGACGAAAGTGTTGGCGGCGCGGAACAGTTCGCGGCTGATGCCCGACACCGAAACGAATGCGCCCATCAGCAGGAACATCGGGATCACGCCGAAGGAATAATCGGTGACGGTGCGCATTACCGTTTGCGCCACCAGCTTCAGCGCGGGCTCCATGCCGGTGAGATAACCGAAACCGGTGACGCCGACGAGGCCCATGGCCATGCCGACCGGCACCCGCAACAGCATCATCGCGAACAGGCTGACGAAGCCGATCAGGGCAACTGCTTCGTTGCTCAACTCCATGATCGCTTACTCCGCCGTCTTGATTTTGGGTTCGTGCAACTGATCAGGATGGAAGATCAGGCGCCAGGTGCGGATCGCGATCAGCAGCACGGCGGAGACATCGCCGACCCACGCCACCGCATAGAAGGGCCAGATCGGCAGTTGCAGATCCATCGTCAGGACGTGGTCTTCGCGGGTGGTAATGACCTTGTCGAGCAGCGTGTAGGTCTGCACCGTCACCACGAACAGCAGCACCAAGGTCGCGAACACGTCGATCCAGCGTTGATATTTCGGCGAGGCATTAGCCCACACCAGATCGACGGTGATGTGGGTGCCGCGATAGCTGGTCGCGGCGATGCCCCAGAAGATCAGGATGCCGAGCAGAAACTGACCGATGTTGTAGTAGTCCGGGATCGTCACCGAAAAGAATTTCCGCATGAACACCGCGATGAAGGTGTTCAGCGCGACGATGCCGACGAAGAAGGCCGCGACCCATTCGATCGAGTCGATGAACTTGTCCATGTAGTTCTTGGACGCAGGCTCAGGCGGACCCGTCAGGACACCGTCGGGACTGACTTCGGGTTGGCTGGTGGTCATGGGAATTTCGCGCTGTTACGTTGCCGTCATGCCCGGGCCCGTCCCGGCCATCCACGTCTTGCTTTTCGCCTGTTGAACGGAGACGTGGATGCCCGGGACAAGCCCGGGCATGACGTTCCGTTGGGGAGGCGTAACGACTACAGCCCCGCGCCGAACTTCTTGATCGCGGCTTGCAGATCGGCCTCGATCGCAACCGGATCGCCGCCGGCCTTCTTGACGTCCGCAGCCCAACTGTCTTGCAGCGGCTTCGCGGCAGCCTTCCACTTTGCGAGCTGTTCGGGCGTCAGCTTGTAGACTTCGTGGTCGGCCAGCGCCTTCATCTTGGCGCGGCCGTTGAACTCGAACTCGCTCCACGGATCGGTCACCTTCGAGGCCCATTCCGGCGTACAGTGATCATCGA
>JAFKKL010000099.1 GCA_017305595.1 Hyphomicrobiales bacterium
CAGTCCGCCGGTGCCCGGCAACACCGCGAGCAACGGCACTACCGGCAGCGCCACCGCCGCCGCGCCGTCATCCGCCATGATGATGTGATCGGTCGCCAGCGCCAACTCATAGCCGCCGCCCGCCGCGGTGCCATTGACGACGCAGATGAACTTCTGGCCGGAGTTCTCGCTGGAGTCTTCCAGGCCGTTGCGGGTCTCGTTGGTGAATTTGCAGAAGTTGACCTTGTGCGCGTGAGTCGAGCCCGCCAGCATCCGGATGTTGGCGCCGGCGCAGAACACGCGGTTCTTGCCCGAGCGCATCACCACCACCTTCACTTCCGGATGCTCGAAGCGCAGCCGCTGCACCGCGTCCGCGAGTTCGATATCGACGCCGAGATCATAAGAGTTGAGCTTGAGCTGATAGCCCTCGAACAGGCCGCCGTTCTCGTCGACATCCATGGTCAGGGTCGCGACATCGCCAGCGACATCGATCTTCCAGTGCCGGTAGCGGCTGGGGTCGGTCTGGAAATCAATATGCTTGGCGCCGTTCGCGAGCACCCGATCTTCACCGGCCATGGGGACCACCCTGTCTACGTCCGTTATCGTTGATATGCATCATAATGCATGATATGGAACCTGTCGAGTCCGAAAACATGCATTTTCTTTCATATCGAGGCGAAAATTACGAGTCCGACCGGCTGCCGTGCTCCCGCCGAAGATCCGCCACGGGATGGCCGCAAGAATCCCGACAGCCCTGCGACGTCGAAATGCGCGGCAAAACTGTCAGCATCCTCCGCCGGTCCCCGCGCCCGCACCTCGTCGAGCAGCGCCACCGCTTCGACATCGAGCCGCGCCGCGGCAGCAGCACGTTGCATCTTCGATTTGAGATTGGCATTGGCGATCTGAATGCAGGCGCGCAGCAGAATGCGATCGCGCCCGCCTTGCGGCGACGCCATCCACACCGCCTCGAGAATTTCGTGGCACTCCCAGAAGAAGCCGGCATCGTTGAGCGCGAGGCCGTGACGCAGCGCCGGATGATCGGCCGGCACGAAGCCTTCGAAGCGAGGCGGCACGCGCGCTTTCACCGGCGCAAGCTGCGCGTGATCCGCCTCGCGCGTTTCGCCCGGCACATGCGCCCATAGCGGCATCGGAAACATATCAGCCGACGACACGATCACGCACGCCGATAGTGACGTCGCGCAACACCCCTCACGCCGCGCGATCCGTTGCGTTCTCATGCACGCGAAGGATACGGTCGGTGAATTCACTCAACGCCGTGAGCGTTTCGTCCGCCGCCTCACGATACGGCGAATGACCAACGCCGGACAACACCGCGACATCGACCGGACAATAGCATTCCTCCTGCGCGATCTCGATCTGGCGCATAGTGCCGTACTGATCGTTCTCGCCCTGAATGATCAATACCGGCACACGAATATAGGCGAGTGAATCCGAGATATTCCAATCGCGAAAACGCGGATCAAGCCACGCGCTGTTCCAGCCGTAGAATGCGTTATCGACGTTCTGATGCCAGCGCGCGAGCTTCGGCTTGAGGTCGCCGGATTCATAGGCAGCCTTCGCCTGCGCGATCGACGCGATCGAAACATCCTCGACCACGAAATGCGGCGCCATCAAAGCGACGCCGCGCACGCGATGATCCTGAATGCCGCCGGCATAGATCGCCGCGATCGATGCGCCGTCGGAATGACCGATCAGCAAGCCGCGCCTGAAGCCGATCGCGTCCAGCACGCGCGGCAACACGTCGAGCGCCTCGACATGCATGTAGTCAGGCTCGCGCGGCAATGCGGCCGGACTCGACGCGCCGTAGCCCGCGCGCGAATAGACGAACACCCCACAGCCGGTCGCTTCCGAAAGGCGCTGCGGAAAATCGCCCCACAACGCCGCACAGCCAAGCCCCTCATGCAACAACACCAGCGTCGGCGCGGCATCGGGCGCGGGACCGATCATGCGATACTCGATCCGCGCATCACCAATGGCGAGTGTTCCGGAAGATTGAAGGGTCATCTATTCATCCTGCCATTCTAACGAACGCTCTTTCCGTCTTTGCGAGGAGCGCAGCGACGAAGCAATCCAGTCCTTGCTTGATGGCTTTCTGGATTGCTTCGTATCGCTCGCAATGACGAGCGATTTCATCATCCCTCGCGCAGCTTGAAGCGCTGAATTTTTCCCGTTGCGGTTTTCGGCAGCGCGTCCACCACCTCGATCCAGCGCGGATACTTCCACGGACCGACCGCGTGCTTGACGTGCTCCTTCAGCGACTCGTGCAATCCATCGGTCGTCGCTCCGGGCTTCAGCACCACGAAGGCTTTCGGCTTCAGCAATCCCTCGCCGTCGCTTTCCGGCACCACCGCAGCTTCCGCGACGGATGGATGCGTGATCAGCGCACTCTCCACTTCGAACGGCGACACCCAGATGCCCGAGACCTTGAACATGTCGTCGGCGCGACCACAGTAGGTGTAGCGGCCGTCGGCATCACGCACGTACTTGTCGCCGGTGCGCGTCCAGTCGCCTTCGAACGTTCGTCGCGATTTGTTGCGCTGATTCCAATAGCCTTCGCCGGCGGACGGCGCATTGACCAGCAATTCGCCGACATCGCCATCGGCGACATCATCGCCGCTCTCATCGACCAGCCGCACTTCATAGCCCGGCACCGGCCGCCCCGAGGTGCCATACTTCACGTCACCCGGCGCGTTCGACAGGAAGATGTGCAGCAGTTCGGTCGAGCCGACGCCGTCGAGAATGTCGACCTTGAACCGTTGGCGCCAATGGTTGCCGACCGACTCCGGTAACGCCTCGCCCGCTGATGTACACACGCGCAGCCGCGCACCGCCGCTGGCATTCTTCAACGCTTCATCGTTGAGCATCGCCGCGAACAATGTCGGCACGCCGAAGAAAATGCTGGGATTGTATGCTTGCATCAGTTCGAACATCCGCGCCGGCGTCGGCCGTTCGCTGTTGAGCACCGTCGTCGCGCCGACCGACATCGGAAACGTCAGCGCATTGCCAAGACCATAAGCGAAGAACAGCTTCGCCGCCGACAGCCCGACATCGTCCTCGCGAATGCCCAGCACTTGCTTGGCATACGTGTCAGCGGTCGCCGCGAGCGATGCATGCAGATGCCGCACGCCCTTCGGCATTCCGGTCGATCCCGACGAGTAAAGCCAGAACGCCGGCTCCTCCGGATGCGTTTCAGCGGTCGCATATTGATCCGATTCCTTGACGATCTCGTCCGAGAACTTCAATTGGCCATCGGCGTCCTTGCCGGAAATCACGACGTGCTCGAGCGCCGACATGCGCCCCGCGACATCGCGCAACGCCGGCCACAGTTCTTCCGACACGAACAACACGCGCGCGCGGCAATCGGCAAGGATGTAGGCGTATTGCTCGGCGGTGAGCAGCGTGTTGAGCGGCACCGGCACCACACCGGCACGGATCGCGCCGAGGAACACGACGGGGAAATCCACCGTGTCGAGCATGATCATCGCGACGCGTTCTTCACGCCGCACGCCGAGACGACGCAACATGTTAGCGAGACGTCGGCTTTGCGATTGCAATTGGCTGTAGGTCAGGTCATTGACGGTGTCGGTAAAGGCGAGCTTGTCGCCCCGCCCCTCATCCACGTTGCGATCGAGCAGCCAGGTCACGGCGTTGTAGGAATTCGGCGCCTCGGTCATGCCGCGCCCTCAATCAACCATTCATTTGAATAGCACATATGCACCGACCCTCCTCCCAATCTCGAATTATTCTGAATTATATTTCATATAGAGACACCCGGCGCGCTTGATGTCAATGACTCCCTGCATTATCGTTCCAAACTCACTCGCCCCGGATGGGAAACGCAATCAGGCCGCATGACCGAGCACCCCAATCCAGAAGACAGTTTCCTTGAGGAACTAGGTCGTCGCGTCCGCACCATGCGGGGCCTGCGTGGCATGTCACGCAAGGTGCTGGCGAAAGTGTCCGGCATTTCCGAGCGCTACATCGCTCAATTGGAGAGCGGCAAAGGCAACGTCTCGATCGTGCTGCTGCGTCGGGTATCGAACGCGATGGCCGCGCATCTCGAGGATCTGATCCCGTCCAGTGATCCGGCGCCGGACTGGCCGGTGATCCGCGAACTAATGCGGCAAGCCACGCCCAGCCAGGTCGCGCAAGCGAAAAACATCCTGTCGGGCCAGAGCGCGGGCGACATGGCGGCGCATGGCCAGATGCCGTTCGCCGGCATCGCGCTGATCGGGCTGCGCGGCGCCGGCAAATCGACGCTCGGACGCATGCTGGCGCAGCAGATCGGCTGGGGCTTTGTCGAACTCAACAAGAAGATCGAGGAAGAGAACGGTCTGTCGGTCGCCGAGATCATCGCGCTCTACGGGCAGGAAGGTTTTAGCCGCATGGAGCAGGCGGCGCCCGGCA
>JAFKKL010000100.1 GCA_017305595.1 Hyphomicrobiales bacterium
GCCCTCGCGGCCTTCGGTGGCGGTTCCATGATTGCGGCGTTCGTCCTCCCGCGACTGCTCGACAACATTCCGGATCGCCGCGCTATGACCGTCGGCGCCAGTGCGCTGGTCCTCTGTCTCATCGCTGGAAGCGCCCTGCAAAGTTACGCATTGCTGTTGCCGCTCTGGTTCGTGCTGGGCTTCGGCTATTCGCTGACCCAGACACCGTCCGGACGGTTGTTGCGCCGCTCCTCGCAACCGGAAGACCGCCCCGCTCTGTTCGCGGCGCAGTTCGCGCTCTCGCATGCTTGCTGGCTGATCACCTATCCTGTCGCGGGGTGGGTCGGCGCCGAGGCTGGCATGTCGGTGGCGTTTCTCCTTCTGGCCGCGATCGCCGCCGCTGCCGTCATCATCGCGGTCACCGTCTGGCCTGCGGCCGATCCCGATGAGATCGAGCACGTTCACAGCGGCCTCACTCCGGATCACCCGCACCTGGCAAACGCAGAAGGCACGACCGAAGGATTCCGTCACGCCCACGTCTTCGTAATCGACAGTCATCATCCGGAATGGCCACGTCCGGCCTGATCCACCAAGGACGCCGACGTGCAAAGCGTCATCGCCTTTCAGCGCGAAATCTATCTTGCGCTGTCGCAACACATTCAGGATTTCGCGGCCGGAGGCGGTTGGAAATCCTTCCTGCTGTATCTTCCGGCGGCGGTCGCTTTCGGCGCGGCTCATGGGCTGACGCCCGGACATGGCAAGGCGATCCTGGCGACCTACATGATCGGATCGCCCCTCGGCGTGGTTCGTGGCCTCGTGGTCTCGGTGGTCGCCTCGTTCACGCAGGTCTTCGCGGCGGTCGCCATTGCTCTGCTTGCTCTGCCGCTGGTCTCGATGACTCTGTGTAGAGCCGGAAAGGCGCCGCTTCTGCAGAATCTCAGCCGCGGCATGCTGATGGCGATCGGTGTGTGGATGCTCTATCAAGCGATCCAGCACCGCCGCCATCATTACGCGACCGGGGAAGGCACGACCGTCGGATTCACGGCCGGAATCGTCCCCTGCCCGCTCACGTTGTTCGTCATGACCTTCGCGATCGGGCGGGGCGTCCCGCAGGCGGGTGTCGTCTTCGCATGCGAGATGATGATCGGTATCGCCCTGGTGTTTGCCTCGGTCAGTGTCGCCGCCATCCTGTTCCGGAAATGGTTGATCCATATCGTGGAGACGAAGGGCGCATACCTGCACGGGACCGCGCGGATCTTCAAAGCCATCTCGGGGATCGCGTTGATGCTGATTGCTGCGATAGAGATGCATTCAGGCTGACTCCATCTTCACGCGCCTCCCTCTGAATACGCGCTTCAGGTCGAGAGACGGCTTCTCGACCAGCATCCATGACGCGAAGGCCAAAGGGAGGACGATCGCCAGCGCGCACAGGATCATCAATTCCGCCGACATCGCCGGGAAGAGTACGATGATGCTCTGCTGGATTGGCCAGCCGTAGATATAGGTTCCGTAGGAAATATCGGTGTCGCGGGCAAACCGTGTTAGCGGCCCGAAGGTGAAGGAGCCGATGACGATCACCAGATGAGCAACGAGTACGATATAGGCAAGACTGGCGAAGCGCGTACCCGCTGCTGCGATGGCGACCGCCAGCGACGCCGTCAGTAGCCACGGTGCCAAGGGGATGCCACCCCTGAAGCGGTAGGCCAGGGCTCCCAGCATGAAACAGAAGCCGTACCGACCCATATGGTATGCCCAGGCCGGAACTGACGTCTTGCCGATCATCGAAGCGGTGAGAATGTAAACCGATCCGGCGATCAACAGTGCTACGATCAGGGCCATCCACGAGCGCAAGAGGCCGGATAATTGAAGCAGCGCAAGCCCGGCATATGCCGCGAGTTCATATTTGAGGGTCCACAGGGGATCGTTTGGAATCTCCGAGTACGGAGCCGATGTGAAGATCCCATGCGGAGGCTCCGCCCGCGCAAACTTCACTACGACCGTCAACGGATAGAGCCAAGTGTGCGCGTCGCTAAAATAGTCCGTGAGTTTCCATGTCGTCATGGCCGGACCGAGGACGAACGCGAAGAACGCGCCACATACGAACAGCCCAGGGATCACTCGCAGGAACCGCGCAGCGGCGAAATGAAGAAGGCTCGGATTGCGATCGAGACTGAGTGACAGCGTTAGCCCCGAAAGGAAGAAGAACGCGTTGACCGCGTGCTGCCCGAGAGTGAATGGCGTCAGCGATCCCAGCGGCTGAGGCGCCCCCGGCCCGATCCCGATGGCGTAAGCGTGCGAAACGATCACGCTGATGGCGGCCATCAGTCTAACGAGATTGAACGAATTGCGGTTTGCATCGAGAATATCCGAAAGCATTGCATTTCCCCCGAAACGAACGAGTTCATGAATTGCATTTTGAAATCACGCACGGACGGCGTGCAAGAAGGCATCCCGTCCGTGCGTGATTGCTTAGTTGTTCGGCGTGAGGGTGATGACGTCGTAAGGGCCGTCGACCCGAAGTGTGACCTTCACCGGGGCCTTGCCTCGGTTGCGCCAGAACCAGCCGTGTGAGCCGTCGAAGGCCGCCTCGAGGACGCCTTCGTCACCCCCGGAACCACGGCCCTTCGCATAGCTCTTCGAGGTCTGGCCAGTCTCACCATGCATGTCATAGTTTACGGTGCCGTCCGCGACGAACCACTTGAACTTCACCTTGCCGCCCTTCTTCATGCCAAGCTTCGCTTCGATGAATTCCCCGGGCTTGAGGGTGTAGGTCGCCTCCTCCGCTCTTTGCGAGATCACGGCCGGGGTTGACGCAGTCTGGGCGTTCGCGGAGGAGATCAGCAGACCCATCAGAGCGCCGGACAGGCTAGAACGCCTTTCAGTAGCGGGCGCGCTTTGATCTCTTTCCTTGTCGCGGGCAGCTTCGTCGGCGAGTTGCGCCTTAATCTCACCCATCTCGGTGAGACCTAGTGCGCGCCCTGCTCCCGTCGGATCGATGGCGTATTCCGCGGGAAGGACGACGGTGACGAGGATAGCACCCGCGGCTGCGATCGCGATGGCCGTGGAGCGGAGGAGTTGCGCGGACGACGGAAGGTCGGCACGCGTAGGCATGTCGGTGTTGTACATTGATGTGTTTCCGAGTTCAGGAATTTCAGGAGATGAAAAGACCGGTGAGCTGATAACCGATCAGCACGAAGCCGGCCGTCATGATGACGGTGTTCGCCGTGTAGGCGTGACGCCAAAAACCGTCAGTCCGCCGCCAGTAACCCATCGCGATAAGGATCGCTCCGAGCGCCAGAAGCTGGCCGATTTCCACCCCGACATTGAATGCAAGGAGGTTCGGAATGAGGCCGTCCGTCGGGATGTCGTATTCGAGAATCTTCGTCGATAGGCCGAGGCCATGAAAGAGACCGAAGACGAGCGTCGCGACCTTGGTGTTCGGCTGGAAGCCGAGCCACCTCTGGAAGGCGCCCATGTTGTCGAGTGCCTTGTAGACGACCGACAGACCGATGATGGCGTCGATAACGAAGCTGTTGATGCCGACGTTGAAGTAGACGCCAAGCAGCATCGTCGTCGAATGCCCAAGAGCGAACAGGCTTACATAGATCCCGATGTGCTTCATCCGGTAGAGGAAGAAGATCACCGCGAACAGGAACAGGATATGATCGTACCCGGTCACCATGTGTTTGGCGCCGAGATAGACGAACGGGATGAGGTTCACCCCGACGATCTCCTGAATGTAGCCCTTGTCGCCTTCGGCCACGGCGTGAGCGAAGGTCGGTCCCGCGAACAGGACCAAATCGGCCAGTGTCAGCAGGCCGAGCAGAGCCATCCGCGCGCGCGTAAGCGGCGGCGCTCCTGTATGGAGAACTTTCATGTTGATCCGATCGTTATCGTGGAGTCAGGCGCGCGAGCGCGCCGCGATCACGCGAAAACGGTCGATTTTGGAGGTTTGTCGAAGGGAATAGTCGCCGAACGTGGCGTGGCGGCTTCAAGATCGGCGAGACGCGTCCATTCCGAGGACAATGCCAGACCCATCACAGAGGGAGGCAAACTCGACGGGAGGTGACTATGATCGGACGCGTCGTGCTCGACGTCTGAACCGTCGTCATGCGAATGGCCGTAGCCAGAATGATGGTCGTGAGCGGCTCTAGCATCAGATTTCTGAACCGCCTCGAGGTGCGTCGTTGACGAACTTGCCGCATGCGCATCGCTTCCGAACGGTGGGCGCGCCAGCCCAACAGCCACGGCAAAGACGATGACCAGACGAATCAGAACTTGGCGTGCAAGACGCTGCATAAGCGGCGATTTCCGGGTGCGACAGCCCCGCCCCGTGACACAGGGAGACGCACAGGCGCTCCGCCTCGCTGAGCCCCTTCAGGGCTTCGTCCAGATCGACGCGGCCGA
>JAFKKL010000101.1 GCA_017305595.1 Hyphomicrobiales bacterium
TCGCCGCCACCGGTGGAATGACCGATGTGGATGGCATTGCGAAGATCGAGATGCTCAATTACCGCCGCCACGTCGGAAGCGTAGTGATCCATATCATGGCCATCGCGCACCTGCGACGATCGGCCGTGCCCGCGGCGATCATGGGCGATGACACGGTAACCCTTCCTGACAAAAAAGAGCATCTGGTTGTCCCAATCGTCGGAGCTGAGGGGCCAGCCGTGATGAAAGACAATTGGTTGCGCCGTTTTCGGGCCCCAATCCTTGTAGAAGATTTGAACGGAGTCTTGAGTGTTGACCGAGATCATAGGATCGTCTCCTGTTGCCATATGGGTTGACGCTGTGCCGCCCTCGCCAGCGGCTGATGACGAGCGGATGGTTAGCGATGTCGCGTACAGCATCGCGGTTGTGAGGAGTTTCCTTCGTGAGATGCCTGTAAGGTGCTTGAAGGAATTGCGCACGACCATTCCAAGTCTCCCTGTTGCGCTGGCCTCCGCAGATACAAGGCCTTGGCGATCTGAATCGGTTTGAGACAGAGACATCCATGGCTTTCGGCGTTCGGCGCTGTTTGTGCGAATGTCCAGCCTCTCTGAGTTTTTTCGAGAATGAGGACCTTCATCGCGAAACGATATTGCGCGTAGGTATGGTCGCGCTGAGTCTCCGGATGAGCATACCTATCCTTCCGGAGAGGTTGCGCAGGACGGAGCGAGATACTCAGACGTCCTTGTGGATCACCTCACCTCGTCAGATGACACGAAGGACCACACTCCCGTTGGCCATCGACACATCAACGCGATGCCTTCTCCAATGTTTGTGGATGTTTCTTCCGAGACTTCGAACACGGAAACACAAGCCGTTGTTGGAATAGTCTGGCCGTCTTAGACGACGGATCCTCGCTGAACTCACGAATTCAGCAGAGGGGATCATGTCCTTGCAGAGAACGGCGATATCCAAACCATCACGGGATTTCCGTAGTACGGATGACAAGCGGCTTCGCGTGATCTCCACCGGTGTCCCGGCTCATCGTCGCGATGCTCATAAATCTACGCTACGATCGACGGAGACTGACGGAGAAACCGCAATTCCCTTCGGTAAGAGTGGACGAGCCCCTTACTGTCGGACTGGGCGACAAGCCACGCCCGGCGATGGCTATGACGAAATACTCTTGAAAAATGTTGCGCGGGGCGATGCATCCGCAATGCGCATGATCTTTCTACGCCATCAACAGCGCGTATTTCGTTTCATCCTCCGGATGGTTCACAGCCACGATCTGACACAGGATATTGTCAGCCTGGTGTTCCTTGACGTTTGGCGTTTGGCGCATCGATTCGAGTATCGATCGCGCGTCTCGACATGGTTGCTTTCGATCGCTCGATTCAAGGCGATCAACGCCATCCGTCGACCAGTGCACCAGAATCTGGATGAATTCGGTCTGTCCGAAATTGCGGATACGAGCGACATACCGGAGGTCGCATTGAGCCGAAAGCAGACCAGCAGCATTCTGCGGGTTTGTCTCGAACAGCTTCCGCCTGTTCATCGCGAGATGATCGATTTATTCTACTACCATGACTGCTCGATCGCCGAGATCAGTGAAAAGATCGGCATTCCAAAAGCCACGGTGAAGACTCGATTGTTCTACGCGCGTAAACATCTGGCCAGGAATCTCGTCAGCGCGGGATTTTCAAGGGATTCAATGCAGGCCTGCCGTGACGAGGCTATAGGACTTTATGCTCCGTGAGAACGTCAGCGCGAGGTCCATGCAGTCCATGCAATATATGGATTTCCATAACATACAGCAGAGGGCGACAGAGGTAGAAAAGACGGCCATTCTGTCGATGGAATTGCTCGGAAAGGTGGTAAATCAGTTGCTGTCGATCTCCTGCCATATTCTGTGCTGAAGGGCGGCTTTTCATGACAGCTGAATTCAATCGATCTCGTGCAGCCTTGGTTGTAGCGGTCGTCGCTATCGGATCAGCCCTGTCGATGGCGAACGCATCACCTGTAGGCCTCGTTGCCCCCATCGTCGTATTGCAAATTTATGGTGGGCGCCGCGCCACCTTGCCACTCCGGGGCGGCTGGGTATTCGGATTGCTTATTTGCATTATCGTCGGCCTCTACGGGGCGGGCGCTGCACGCGATGTCTGGTTCTCCTGGGCGGCGGTGTTTGCGTTGGCGCTCTGTATCGGCGAACTCCTGCAAGCGCGTGGGGCGAATGTCCGGGAAGCCGATGCGAACGAGGCGATGCGAATTATCGGAAGCATGCCAGCCTACACTTGGTCAGCAACGCCCGATGGTCGCGTCACGCACGTAAATGTCGGCACTTTCCTCTACATGGGACGCTCTCCAGGGAATCGATCGCTCTTTCACGAATTGGACGGAGCGGAATGGCGGGACGTCATCCACCCCGAGGACTATGAGCGTGTTCTGGAGACGCGGCGAGCTTCCCTCATCAGCGGTCTTCCTTTTGACGCGGAGTATCGGCTCCGTCGATCGGATGGCGTTTATCGCTGGTTCTGGTCGTTTGGATTGCGATCTGTCGGAGACGACAAGGACGGCCAGGGCGGCTGGTACGGCACGATGATCGACATCGAAGATAAGAAGCGAGCCGAAGAAGCGTTACGTTATCGCGAACGAGAGCTCTCTCAGTTGGTGAACATGGTTCCCAGTCACCTCTGGCGGCTCAGGCCGGATGGAGAGCCCATCTTCTTCAACAAACGGATGATCGATTTTTTGGGCATGGACATAATGGATCTGGACAAGCCGGGTATGAGCCGGCTGGACATGCTCCTGACCACGATCCATCCAGACGATGCTGAAAGATTCAGGTCGGCCCTTGGCCAGTCTCTGATCACAGGCGAACCATTCTCCATGCGATACCGGTTAAGACATGTTGATGGCAATTTTCGCTGGATGTCGAGCCGTGCGGAGCCTTTGCGCGATCAAAACGGACAAATCATACAATGGTACGGGCTCTGCCATGACGTTGATGAGGAAGTGCGTGCGCAGGTTGCTCTTGGCCAGCGTGAAAGAGAACTCAAACAGTTGATCGATACCGTTCCGGCGCTCATCTGGAGTACGACGCCAAGCGGAACGCCAACATCCGTGAACAAGAGATTCAGGGAGGTGACCGGTGCGACACTTGAGGATATTACCGCATCAGATGGATCACCCTCTCTCAGCGTCATTCACCAAGACGATGTCGCGGCGGCTCGACAGGCGGCAAATCACTCCTTCGCCACAGGTGTTCCTTACGTTCAACAATATCGGCAACTGCGTGCTGACGGTAGTTATCGCTGGACCGAAACCCGAGCGGAGCCTCTCCGCGACGACGCGGGAAATATTTTGCAATGGTACGGCGTCAGCGTCGATATCGACGATCTGGTTAAGGCGCAGGAGGCTCTGCAAAGTAGTGAACGCAGATATCGCGACCTGTTTCATTACATGCCGATCGGACTGACGCAGATCGATGCGGGAAAGCTGATTCCTTTGTTCAAGGAATTGCGAGCGCAGGGAGTGGCGGACCTGCGACCTTACATCGATGAACATCCCGAATTCTTGCAACACGCCATTGACGCGCTTGAGGTGGAAGAAGCCAACCAGCATCTTCTCGATATGTTCGGTGCGGTAGATGCAGAGAGTATGCGCGGTTCAATCTCACGCTTCTGGCAACCCGGCCTCGCCACAATCCGGCACTCCATAGAGGCGCGCTACCGTGGTGAGGAGGTTTTCCAGGAGGAAACCAAAGTGTCCCGAATGGATGGCCAGGTAATTGATGTTCTTTTCACCACGGCTCGTCCCGATGCGGTTGCCGACAAGAGTCTGGTCGGTTTCATCGACATCACGGAGCGAAAGATCGCCGAAGAATCACTGCGTGAGCGGGAGCGATTTCTCTGGCAACTGGTTGAAACCTTGCCGGCGATGATCGATTGCGCTGCTCCAAACGGCGAACCCGTCTATCGCAGTCGGCAGCTTCGCGAATTCCTCGGCTATAATCTGGAAGAATTGGACGGATCGGGGAAGTCTCGGCTTGGCGGGACGCTTGACGCTGGCGTTCATCCCGACGACCTCGCGGGCGTCAAGGACCAATATGCTCATTGTCTGGCGACCGGTGAGCCGTATGCGCGGCGACACCGTCTTCGGCGCTTCGACGGTGAATACCGCTGGGTCGAAACACGGGCTGGTCCAATGCGCGATGCGAATGGCGCCATTGTGCAGTGGAATGTGATCTGTCTGGATATTGATGGTGAAGTCCGGGCCCAGGAGGAATTGCGGCTCGCACACGAGAGGCTCGCCCGCGCAAGCCAGGCCGCCAGCCTGGCAGAGCTTTCGGCTTCGATCGCGCATGAGGTTAATCAGCCTCTTGCGGCTATCGTCGCCAATTCTCACGC
>JAFKKL010000102.1 GCA_017305595.1 Hyphomicrobiales bacterium
GGAATTGATCGACGCGGTGTTGATGATTGACGAGCCGGGCTTCATGTGCGGGACCGCCGCCTTCGTCAGATAGAACATCGCATGGATGTTGACCCTGAAGGTCAAATCCCACTCTTGATCGGTAATGTCCTGAAGGTCCTTGAATGTCGCTTGATGCGCGGCATTGTTGACGAGGATATCAATGCCGCCCAGTTCCGACACAGCCCGCGCGATGATTTCCTGACAGTGCTCCGAACGCTGAATGTCACCTCGGGCCAACACCGCTTTCCGTTTTGCCTCTTCGACAAACTTGGCGGTTTCTCGCGCATCGTCGTCTTCCTCGAGATAGGCAATCAAGACGTCGGCGCCTTCCCTGGCATAGGCGATCGCGACCGCGCGCCCAATACCACTGTCGCCGCCAGTAATGACGGCGCGCTTGCCCGCAAGCCGGCCAGAGCCCTTGTAAGTCGCCTCGCCATGATCGGGCACCGGATTCATCTTCGCGGTACTGCCGGGCATCGGCTGCTGTTGAGCCGGATATGGCGGACAGGGATAGGTGGTTTGCAACATCGCGGCTCTCCGATTTCCCAGCAGAAAGAAATCTTGTCCCGCCGTATCGTTCCCTCGTCGGCTGTCTAACAGCGCTTGGAAAAGCCGCGCGGCTCCAACCACCTTCGCCGTTCGCAAGAATCTTCGCACCGGGAGACAAACTCGGCACCTTGTGGGAACACGCGATTGAACCCCAAGTTGATCCGATAATGTCTTCTGACGTGGAGCAAGTGATGGGCGCACTCAAGGCGTCGCTCGGACCCGACAGTGTCCATCTTTGTATCGACATGCAGCGACTGTTCAGCGACCGAGGTCCGTGGCCGGCACCCTGGATGTCGCGGGTGTTGCCGACGGTCGAAAAACTGGTCGCGAGAACGCCTGAACGCACCGTCTTTACACGCTTCATCCCGCCACGCCGCCCGGACGATGCGCCCGGCATGTGGCGGGCCTACTATACGCGATGGCCGAATGTGACTCGCGGCGCGATGGATACGTCCCTTCTCCAACTCATGCCGCAGCTCGAGCGTTTCGTGCCGCCGGCCCGCATCTTCGACAAACCGGTCTACTCCGGCTTCGCAACCGGCGCGCTTCACGCCTTCCTTCAGACGAAGCATGTCGACACGCTGGTCCTGACCGGTTCGGAAACGGATGTCTGCGTGCTTTCCACGGCCTTGAGCGCGATAGATCTGGGCTACCGGATCATCATCGTGAAGGATGCTCTGTGCAGTTCGTCGGACGAAGCACACGACGCCTCGCTCCGGCTTTATGAGCAGCGCTATCACGTCCAGATCGAACTGGCCGAAGCCGGCGAAGTGATGGATGCCTGGGCGCTCTAGCCACGCACCACTATTCCCTCGCGCTGGAACTCTGGTCTAAACGAAGAGTTGCAATTGGCAACGGAAACGACCAGAGGAATTCCGATGGCCAAGAAAGCGAAGAAAGCCGCCAAGCGTCGTTATTCGAAAGGCTCGGGGAGCGACGTGAAGAAGGAGGTTCGTCGCTACAAAAAGGGAACCGCGAAAAGCGGACCCGGCGGCAGGGGCGGCAAGGTGAAGAGCCGCAAGCAGGCGATCGCTATCGGCCTGTCAAAGGCGCGCAAGAAGGGCAAGAAAGTCCCCAAGAAGGCGGCATCCAAGAAGAAGGCCTCAAAGAGGAAGACCTCGAAGAAAAAATCCTGAACTGACACCCGCGAGGTCGACGCGCCTAATGGGTGTTGCTCTTCTGCCAACGCTCAAGCGCATCGGCGGATACCTTGCCAGGATCCTGTTCCTTCTCGACCGGCTGCTTCCAGGGTTCGTTTGTCTGCTTCATCGAACCCGGCCCTGGCGGTTTCGGCTCAGCCTTCGCCGGCGCATGCGCGGCGGAAGGCCCGTTATCGGGATTCGTCAGCGCATCCATCAGTCCGTGCACCGATGGCGGCGCGGCGCCGGACTCGATTTCAGCCATGTGGCTGTAAGTATCCGCCATACGGTTCAACCGGTCGCGGATATTGGGATCCTCCTCGCGCTTCGCACGCTCGTGCAGATCATTCGCCTGATGGATCAGTTCCTTCACCTCGACCATGACGCACCTCTCGGAGTTCACACTTTTCCACCCTGCCAACGTCGGAGTGCCGGAGCAGTTGCAGTGCCACTGCGAAGGAACGTCCCGGGCCGCCCCGAATTGAATGTCATTGGATTCGCGGAGAATGCATATGGCAGACTCACGTGCCCCCGCCGCATCGGCTGCGACAGATCGGGCCACATCGCCCATGCAAAAGGTTTCCGTCGCGCTCCTCATCAACGGCGCGCGAACGCAACTCCAGATCGCGCCATGGACGACATTGCTGGATGCCTTGCGCGACCGGCTGCATCTGACTGGCACCAAGAAAGGCTGCGACCATGGTCAGTGCGGTGCCTGTACGGTGCTGTTGAACGGGCGACCGATCAATGCCTGCCTCACTCTCGCGGTGATGCATGATGGCGTCGAAATCACCACCGTCGAAGGTCTTGCTCACGACGGAAGCCTTCATCCGGTGCAACAGGCCTTTATCGATCACGACGCTTTTCAGTGCGGCTACTGCACGTCGGGACAGATTTGCTCGGCGGTGGGTTTAATCCGGGAAGGCAGGGCCAGAACGCGTGATGAGATCCGCGAGACGATGAGCGGCAACATCTGCCGCTGCGGCGCCTATCCCAACATCGTGGCGGCCATCGAGGAGGCGATGAAGGCGACATGAACAACTTCCAGTATTCAAGGGCGCAGGATGTCGCCGACGCCGTGAGGCAGTCCGCAGCCGACAGTTCGGCCAGATTTATCGCTGGTGGCACCAACCTCGTCGACCTAATGAAGTACGATGTCGAGCGCCCTGCGCGGCTGATCGATATTTCTCACCTGCCGCTGCGGGCGGTGGAGGAAACGCCGGACGGAGGGCTTCGCATCGGCGCGCTGGTGCCGAATTCGGATCTCGCATGGCATCCGCGGGTGAAGGATCGCTATCCGCTTCTGTCGAGCGCGATTCTCGCAGGCGCTTCGACGCAGCTCCGGAACATGGCGTCCACCGGCGGCAATCTGCTCCAGCGAACGCGATGCCTGTATTTCTATGACGTCGCCACGTCGTGCAACAAGCGCAAGCCGGGCACCGGATGCTCCGCCATCGGCGGGATCAACCGTATCAACGCCATTCTCGGAACCAGCGATGCCTGCATCGCCACCCATCCGTCCGACATGAGCGTCGCGCTGACCGCGCTCGATGCCACGGTTCATGCCACCGGCCCTCATGGCGCGCGGACGATCCCGATGACAGATTTCCATCGCCTGCCCGGCGATATGCCAGAGCGCGACACGAATCTCGGCGCTGATGAAATCGTCACGGCAGTCGAACTTCCCGCGCACGGCTTCCGTAGCAACTACACCTATCTGAAAATTCGCGACCGGCTATCTTATGCCTTTGCATTGGTGTCCGTCGCCGTCGCGCTTGAGATCGACGATGGCACCATTCGCCAGGCGCGTCTGGCGCTCGGCGGCGTCGCTCACAAGCCTTGGCGCGATCCGGAGGCCGAGGCGGCTCTAATCGGCCAACCTATCGCGCAGGATACATTTGCCAGGGCCGCACATATCATCCTGCGCGACGCAAAAGGATACGGCCACAACGATTTCAAGATCGATCTCGCCCGGCGCAGCATCATGCGCGCGCTGAATCAGGCCGCGCAAGGCACGCCGCAATCGCAGTCGGACAAGAGAATCGCGTGAACCGAGACACACCACGCCCGCGGAGAAGGACGTCCGATCAAGCAGGGATCGATCGCCGCGACGTGCTCAAGGGCGCTGCCGCATTTGGCATCCTCGGGAACGGAATGCCATCCAAGACCGCTATCGCCGAAACGTTCGAGCCGATCAGACAAGCGAGTGCATCGATGACCCAGTATACCGGCACGGCAACTTCCCGCATCGACGGACGCGACAAGGTCACCGGCGTCGCGCGCTATGCGGCGGAATTCGGCGCACCCGACCTCGCCTACGGTAGCGTTGTGACCTCTTCCATCGCAAAGGGCCGCATCAAACAGATCGACACGGCGCGCGCGATGGACGTCGAAGGCGTGCTCGCCGTGCTGACGCACCAAAACCGTCCGGCGATGGCCGACAGCGACGAAGCCTATAAGGACGACGTCGCGCCGGAGAAAGGCTCGCCGTATCGACCGCTGTATGACGACCACGTTCGCTTTAGCGGCCAGCCTGTCGCGCTGGTGGTGGCCGAGGATTTCGAAACCGCCACCCATGCGGCCTCACTCGTCGAGGTCACCTACGACGAGGAGCAGCATTTCACCGACTTCGCTCAAGCGCGAGACAAGGCCGTGCCGCTCGATGCGCCGGCGA
>JAFKKL010000103.1 GCA_017305595.1 Hyphomicrobiales bacterium
TCGCGACGCCGATCCTCAAACTGCGCCCGGTGGTGCCCAGCGCGGAAGAACAAGCGCGAATGTTGCAACCGGACGATCTCGGCCGCACCATCGCCTTCGTCGCCAGTATGCCGCCGCATGTCTGCGTCAACGAAATCCTCATCAGCCCCACCTGGAATCGCGGCTTCGTCGCGATGTCGAGCCACTAGAGCGTTTCATCTTGAAACGGAAACACATCGACCCGTCATTGCCGGGCTCCACCCGGCAATCCATCTTACATCAAGAAGATCGATGCACGGATCAAGTCCGCGCATGACGATACGATGGTTCCTTCAAAAGCAGAGAGACTCTGGCTGCGGATCCACTCAAGTCGGCGCCGTGCTCCACGCGAACCATAGCGCCACCAGCGCCAAGAGTACCGACAGTACACGCCGTACGATGGTCTCGCGACGCGGATCGTTGAGCACCGGCTCGAGCGTGCCGGCCAGCATCACGATGGTCGAATGCACGAGAGCGCCGACGCAGACATAGATCGCCGTCAGCGTCATCGCCTGCGGCACCGGCGGCAAATGTGGTGCGATGAAAGTCGGCAGCACGGCGATGTAAAACACCCCGGCCTTCGGATTGAGCAGGTTGGTGATCAGCCCGCGCGCGAAATAACGTCCCTCACCTTCGGTGGCCGTCGTCACCGCCGAGGACTTCCAGCCGTCCCATGCGAGGTAGAGCAGGAATAGAACGCCGGTCCAGCGCAGTATCCCGTAAAGAATATCGGACGCCTGGATCGCTTCCGCGACGCCAAAGGCGGCGATCGCGCCGATGATCGCGAGGCCCAGCGTGACGCCGCCCACGGTCATGAAGCCGGCGCGACGGCCGTCGGTTGCCGACACCAGCGCCAGATACGTCATGTTCGGCCCCGGTGTCATTTCGATCACCAGCGCCGTCAGTAGAAACGACGCCAGCGTCGAACCTGTAAGTCCCCCGATATTCATCATGACGGGATGCCTAGAATACTCACTTGACGATGAAAAGAGCCCACGCGCGCGCCGGCTGCGCGGCTGATGGTCACCTCGCGGCAGCTCTGTTACGATGATACCGGATTATCGGGTTGAAACTCTCTCTCCCCGGCCGGGTTCTATCAGAACGATCGGGTTCAAGGTTCACGACACGCAACAACAAGGCTCCTCTCCGGAAATCGCCGACGGGCTCGCGTGTCACGATGTTTACAACGGAGGTCACATGCTGCTTCGTACCGTGTTTGCCACCGCACTCATCTCCACGCTAGCCATGGCGACGGCCTCGGCCGAAACCGCCAAAGCCACATTCAAGAATGCCGAAGGCGCCGGCGTCGGCAGCGCCGAACTGGTCCAGGTCAATGACGGCGTTTTGATCAAGCTGGCACTGAAGGGCCTGCCACCCGGCGGCCACGCTTTCCACGTTCATGCCGTCGGCAAGTGCGAAGCACCCTTCACCACGGCAGGGGGGCATTTCAATCCGGCCAACAAGAAGCATGGCATGATGGCAAGCGACGGTCATCACGCCGGCGACATGCCGAACCTCGACGTGCCGGCCAACGGCGAGTTGAAGCTCGAAGTGCTCAACACCGGCGTGACGCTGGCGAAGGGTGCGCCGAATTCGCTGTTGAAGCCGGACGGCACCGCGCTGGTGATCCACGCCACCGTCGACGACTACAAGTCCGATCCGGCCGGCAATGCCGGCGGCCGCATCGCCTGCGCGGTGGTCGAACCATAATTTAATTTATGGCTGCTTGAGCGGCCGCTGAAACGCGGCCGCGACCGCGCCGACCGCCAATGTCGCGGCAGACACGCCGAGGCCCGACGACAGACTGCCCGTGGCGTCGGTGATCATGCCGGTGGCGATCGGCCCGAGTGTCTGTCCGATGCCGAAGGCAATGGTCATCGCCGCGATGGCCGAAGGCCACAACGCCGTCGGATAGTTGAACCGCACATAGGCGGTGGTCGCGGTGACCACCGCGAAAAACGCCACGCCGAACACCAGCGCCGAGATCGCCAGCATCAGCGGCGACTGGCTGAAGAGCGGCAACGCCGCTCCGATAGCGTTGAAGCTGAGAATGATTGCGGTGGAGACGCCGCTCTGCCCGCGCGCCAACAGCCGACGCCAGACCCAGGGGGAGGCGAACGCACTCAAACCGATCAGGCACCAGAACGCACTCTGCGCCGCCGCGCCACCGCCAGCATCGCGCACGAACGCGATCATGAACGTCATGTAGGCGATGTAGCCGGCGCCGAACAGAAAGTAGCCGACGAGATAGATCAGCACCGGCCGGATCGCGAACTTGCCTGTCGCGGCATCGGCAACGGTCGTCGAGACATCGACGGAATTTTGCAGCAGGACGATCATCATCACGATCGAGATCGCCGCCATCGCCAGCCACACGATCCACCACGAGCCGGGTCCGAAATATTGCAGCATGAACGGTGCCAGCACGCCGGACGCGAAAATGCCGACGCCGGGACCGGCATAGAACAGGCTCAGCAGCAGACTCGCGCGCGCCGGTTGCGATTGCGCCAGCCGCGCCGCCATCGCGCCACCGGACACGAATGCCACGGCGGCACCGACGCCGATCAGCAGCCGCGCGAAACTCAGCACGACGAAGTTGCCCGAGAGGCCGGAGAGAATCAGCGCCGCCACGCACGCAAGCGTGCCGTCGCGCAGCACCCGCGACAGCCCGAAGCGGTTGCACAGCTTCGAGGCGATCAATGCGCCGCCGAGATAGCCCGCTGCGTTGATGGTGTTCATGAAACCCGCGGCAGCATAAGACCAGCCCAGCGAGTCGCGCATATCGGGCAGCACCAGCGAGTAGGCGAAGCGGCCAATGCCAAGCCCGATGGTCGGTGCCAGTGACAGAATGAGGATCAGCCGTGCAACATGCACGTGCTCAGCGGGATCGGATTTCGGGAATATCACTGGCAACTCCGGAAGCACTCCATTCTGGCAGCGTCCGGCGGGTTTGCACAGTCCACCCCATTCAACAGTGTCTTGCCATTTGCGCAATGGGGCTTTAGCAAAAGCGCGGATTTTCCCGCATTCCCGCAACGTTCATCAGGCAAGGCGATCATGACCACCCATAAACTGCTGCTTCTTCCCGGCGACGGCATCGGCCCCGAGGTCATGGGCGAAGTGAAGCGTCTGATCGGCTGGCTCGGCGCGCAAGGCATCGCCAAGTTCGAGACCGAGGAAGGCCTGGTGGGCGGCGCCTCCTACGACGCGGACAAGGTCAGCATCACCGATGCCACCATGGCGAAGGCGCTCGCCGCCGACGCCGTGCTGTTCGGCGCGGTCGGTGGACCGAAGTGGGATCCGGTGCCTTACGAGGTGCGCCCGGAAGCCGGCCTGTTGCGGCTGCGCAAGGACCTCGCGCTGTTCGCCAACCTGCGCCCCGCGATCTGCTATCCGGCACTGGCGCAATCCTCCAGCCTGAAGCCCGAAGTCGTCGAAGGCCTCGACATCATGATCGTGCGCGAGCTGACCGGCGGCGTCTATTTCGGCGAACCGAAGACCATCACCGATCTCGGCAACGGCCAGAAGCGCGCTATCGATACGCAGGTCTACGACACCTATGAAATCGAGCGCATCGCGCGCGTCGCCTTCGATCTCGCGCGCAAGCGCCGCAACAAGTTGACCTCGATGGAAAAGCGCAACGTCATGAAGAGCGGCGTGCTTTGGAACGAGGTGGTGACGCAAGTGCATCAGCGCGAATACAAGGACGTCGCGCTCGATCATCAGCTCGCGGATTCCGGCGGCATGCAACTGGTGCGCTGGCCGAAGCAGTTCGACGTCATCGTCACCGACAACCTGTTCGGCGACATGCTGTCCGACATCGCGGCGATGCTGACCGGTTCGCTCGGCATGCTGCCCTCCGCTTCGCTTGGCGAGACCGACGTGAAGACCAAGAAGCGCAAGGCGCTGTACGAGCCGGTGCACGGCTCCGCGCCGGACATCGCCGGCCAAGGCAAGGCCAATCCGATCGCGATGCTCGCCTCGTTCGGCATGGCGCTGCGCTATTCGTTCGACATGGGCGATCTCGCCGACAAGCTCGATCAGGCCATCACCGCTGTTTTGGCAAAAGGCCTGCGCACCGCCGACCTGCAATCGGAAGGCGCCACCATCGTCTCCACCGCCGGCATGGGCGAGGCCATCCTCAAGGAAATGCAGGCGCTGCACGGCTGAGGCCGCGCTTATGCGCTGAAGTCATTATGGAGTCGTCCCCGCGCAGGCGGGGATCCAGACTCCGCCGCAAGCGTGATGCGAAAGTCGCTCGTTGCTCGCGCTTTCAACCCCAACCAAGGCCAGAGGGGTTATGGGTCCTTGGGACGACGCCAGGGATGTGATTGGCGGTTGCAA
>JAFKKL010000022.1 GCA_017305595.1 Hyphomicrobiales bacterium
ATCTCGATCGATTCTTCGGAATCAACGTCCGCGATCCAGGCGCCGCGGTTCGGCGCCATCACAACCAGCCCCTCGTTTTCGAGCTGCTTCAGTGCCTCGCGGACAGGAATCCGGCTTGCACCGAAATGAGCCGCCAGCAATTCCTGCCGGATGCGCATTCCCGGCCGCATCTCGCCACTGAGGACCGCGTTGCGAATCTCGCTGGCGATCCGCTCGCTCATCAGGCGGCCGTCTTCCGGATTATCGTCGGCGGCGTCCCGCACCACATCTTTCCAATTCGGAGGATGCTGAAAGGCACTCATGAAGGACTCTTGGGGTCAATGAATGGCCGCGTACATGATCTTGTCCTCGGTCGCATCCGCGCGCGCCATCTCCTCAACGATACGGCCACCACGAGCAACCAGGATGCGATCCGAGATAGCCAGAATTTCGGGCAGATAGGAAGAGATGACAATCACCGCCTTGTTCTCGGCCGCAAGCCCCCGGATCGCATCATGGATTTGCGGGATGGCGCTGACGTCGACGCCCCGTGTCGGCTCGTCGAAGATCACCACCGTTGGCTCCTGTGCCAGAGATTTTCCGACCACCACCTTCTGCTGGTTTCCGCCGGAATACTCGACGATCTTCAGCGACCGCTTTAGCGCGGAGATCGAGAGCGAGGCGATCCACTGATCCGCGACGCGCTTCATTTCGCGCGCGGAATAGAGCAGCCGTTTGACGCGCGGCGATGACAGGAAACCGAGATAGATATTTTGGTCCACCGTCATCGTTTCGAAGAAGCCGTCGACCTTGCGATCCTCGGTGATATAGGCGATGCCGTCGCGCACCGCTTGTCGCGGCACGCGGTAACGGATCGGCTTGTCGCGCAGATAGATCATCCCACCGCGCAGGAAATTGCGCTTGCGCGCGCCGCTGACGATCTGTGCGATCTCGGAACGCCCCGCACCGACCAGCCCGAAGATGCCGACGACCTCGCCGTTGAACACGGAGAACGACATGTTCTTGACGATGCTGCCCATCGTCACGTTCTCGACCGACAGCACCTTGTCGCCACGCTGCGCACGCGGCTTCGGCGCGCCGGGATCAGCGCCGTGGGTGGCGTATTGCGCTGCCGTCTCCTCGCGGCCGACCATCATCCGCACCAGCGAATCCCGTGTCACCTCCTTGGCGGGCACGGTCGCAACCAATTTGCCGTCGCGCAGCACGGTGATGCGGTCCGCGATGTTCAGCGCCTCCTCGAGCGCGTGCGAGATGAAGATGATGCCAGCGCCCTTCTCCTTTAGCGTGTTGAGGAGATGGAACAGATGCTGCGTCTCTTCAGGCGTCAGCGAGGCGGTCGGCTCGTCGAAGATGAACACCTTGGCGTTGTGGCGGACGGCGCGCACGATCTCGACCATCTGCCGCTTGGCAGTGCCAAGATTCTCCACCAGCACCAGCGGATCGACGTTGAAGTTCATCGATTGCAGCGACTGCGTCGCAGCGATGTTGATCTTGCTGTAGACGGTGACCCAGTTCTCCATGCCGAGTTCGAGATTCTGCGCCACCGTCATCGACGGCACCAGACTCGACTCCTGATAGACCATCGCGACGCCGCCTTCGAGCGCTTCCTTCGGCGAAGCGAAGCTGACTTTTTGGCCTTCGATCAGATAGTCGCCTGAAGTCAGCACGATCGCGCCGGCGATCGCCTTGCAGAGTGTTGATTTGCCCGCGCCATTCTCACCGAGCAGCGCATGGATCTCGCCCGGACGCAGCTCAAATTTGACGCCGTCGATAGCGTGCAATCCGCCATAGACCTTACTGCCGTTGACGATCTGAAGCAGCGGCGCCTGCGCGCCTTCTCCCGCCGGCATGGCGTTCATCCTTCTTGCGCGCCGCGAGCAAGCGGCAGTTCGACGAGACAATCGCGACCTTTGGATACGGCGATCACACGCGCGCCGACCGGGCGGATGGCAGTGACGCCATGGACCTTGCCGTCGACGCGGCTGTGCCACGTCTCCACCGCCTCGCCCTTGGCATCGAGCCGGGCCACGAGGCCGTAAGAACGCGGCGGTGCCCAGGGCTTCTGGATGCCGAGCTTCTTGATGCGACCGATTTGTGTCGGCTCGCGCGGATTGAGGCGGCCATCGAGTGCCGGACCGATCCAGAGATCAGGCGGCACCGTTCGCATCATCTCCTCGCAGAACGCCCGCTCGCGCAGAACGAATTCGGTGAGTTGCGTCCGCAGGGCAAGAAACGACATCCAGACGTTGCCGGACGCATCGAGCGCAAGACGTCCCGGATACCCGGTATGGTTCTTGACGATGACGCGCTTGTTGCCACCGCTGCGCGCAAACGCAATCAGGCGATGACTCCACGATTCAGCAACCCAAACCTCCTTGCCGTCACCCGATACGACAACGCCGAGCGGCCACGCGAGCTTGTCAGCGACAACCTTCGCATCACCGAGCGAGGCATTGCAGATGATGAGGCGGCCCGAAGGCGCGCGATTCTGCATCATGTCGCGAAGCCATTCCTCGGGCCGATTGTTGCGCGAGCCGTCGGTCAGATAGATCGCACCGTCTTGAGCGATCGTCACCGACAGCGGGCACGCAATTTTCTCGCCGCCAACATCTTCGAGTTTTCTGCCGATTTGGCCGGATGGCGAGAGCGCAACCAAACCAGTACCGGAAACGCAGGCAAGCAGCCCGCCATCCGGCGCGCAGGCGAGGCCGCCGACCGGACCATCAAGTGTCGCGAAGACTTCACGCGTATCGAAATCGTCGCCGGCGCAGCGCAGGATGCGATTGCCGGTCGAAACATAGAGCGCACCGTCCGGCCCGAGCGCGATGTCGTCGGGCCGCTCGATCTCACCGCCGAGCCGGCGCGCCTGATCGAGCCGCTGGTTCGGCGAAAACGCGCCGTCGAGTACCGGGATGCCGTGGATCTCGCGGTTCGGAAACAACACGCGATCGATAATATCGCCAAGGAGAGACATCTCAGGCACCTCCCCAATACGACTTGTGAGCTTCCCAGGACGGATCGGCACCTTCCAGACGGATGCGGCCGATGCGGTTGTTCTCGAGACCTCCGATATAGAGATAGCCCTTATGCTCTCGGATCGACGTGATGGTCGGATGCGATTGCCCGCCCGGATCCCACAGCGATTCCGTCACCACGCCGTTGTCGTCGAACTTGACGACGCAGCCGAAATTGATGCCCGGACACAGCCACTCGTCCGGCGGAATCTGCTTCACCATGCGGGTGCGGAAACCGGGATTGCGCATGGCAAGATCGTAGACCGGCGTGCGCAGGCCGACGAAGGCGAGCCAGTATTTGCCGTCGGACGCACGGTTGATGTTGTCGCAATAGCCCGGAAGATTATCGATCAGCACCTCGCTGGTGCCCGCTTTCGGCCCTGCAATCCAGTAGCGATTGATCTGGCAGAGCCAGGTGCTCGCCCACAGCACCGATTGGCCATCATGCGACAGACAGATGCCGTTCGGGAACGCCAGGTTCTTGAGCACGGTTTTGGTGACGCCGGTGGTCGGATCATGACAGATCAGCCGCCCGTTGCCGCGGCCCTCAAAACCGTCGAGCGCCCAATCGGCCAGTTCGTAACGAGTCGAGGCTTCGCTGAAATAGATCTTGCCGTCCGGTGCAACGTCGAGATCGTCGGCAAGATAGAGCCGCGAGTCGTCCTTGAGGCGCGTGCGGGTACGCGTGGTGCGATCGGTGACCTTGAACACGGTGCGATCCGGCTTCACGCCATAGACACCCATGCCGGCAATGCAGACGAGGAGGTTTTGATCCTTGTCGAAAGCGAGCCCCAGCGGACGTCCGCCGATGCGGGCGAACTCCTCACGCACCTCGTAGTCCGGCGCGAGGAAGCGGATGATCGAGCCGTTTCGGTTGACCGTATAGAGATTGTCGTTGCGGTCGAGGATGATGTCCTCTGGCCCCTCGATCTTGTTCAGCGCGATCGCTTCGGCATTCTTCAGCCGATCGTTTTCTGCGAACGGCGTGCCGCTGCCGCGCTCAACCGACGGCGGCGGTTCGAAATCAACCCAACTCGGCGTGACATAGACCTTCTGCAGCACCTTCCCCTTGTTCTTAACCCACTTCACGTTGAAGCCGACCGCGACAAGAAGAATGATGCCGATGACGGCGGTCGTCAGGTTTCCGGAAATGCCGAGCCGCACCATGCCGCTGATCAGCATGAAGATGATCGCCGCGCCCATCACCGCGCGCGCGATGGTACCGCGTCCGCCGGCAAGGCTGATGCCGCCGAGGACCACGGCGGCGAGCGCGTTGATTTCCCAGCCGACGCCGGTATCGGTGCCGGAACTGTTTTGCCGCGCCGCATAGAAGATGCCCGCCAGCGCCGCGATCGAACCGGAGATGACATAGGCCGAGAACAACACGCGCTTGACGTTGACGCCGGCGTGCCGCGCCGCCTTGCGGCTGGAGCCGACCGCCATGATGTGCACGCCGGGCTTCACGCGCGTCAGGAAAAAATGCGTCGAGACCGCCAGCACGATCAGCGCCGCCATGTTGACCGGAATGCCGAGGATCTTGCCCGATCCCATGAAGTCCCAGACGCCGGAGCCGAGATCGATGCTGGCGAGTTCGTTGGTGAAGGCGATCGTCACCTTGTTATAGGCGGCGCGGACGATGATGAGCACCACCAGCGTCGTGAGAAACGGCCGGGTCTTGCCATAAGCGATGAGGCCACCATTGATCGCACCCATCGCCGCGCCGAACAGGATGACCAGCACGACCATCACCGGCAGCGGGAGGCCGAGAATGAGGTAGAGATAGATAGCGAGAAAGTTCGCCATCGCGAACACGGCGCCCACCGAAAGATCAAGGCCGCCCGACAGGATGGAGAATGCCATGGCCACCGCGACCATGCCCTGCTCCGCGAAGTTCCGCATCAGTTCCTGAAGACTGCTGGCCTTCAGGTAGTTGGGAATAGTCGAGGCGAAGACGAGAAAAACCGCGATCGTCAACGTGAACGGAATGATCGGCTCCATCCACCGCTTCTCGAGCAATTCGCCCAGGAAGAGTTGGGGTGAATTTCGATGCCAGAATCGCTGCAGGCTTTTCATCAACGCAAATCCGGTTCCGGCGGTGCGGCCGGAAAGCTGGAGAAAATGAATGAACGATTGGCCGAGTCGAATTGCTCGGCGGCACGGCCCTCACCGCTTTCAGAAGCGGCGAGGGACTTTGAGGTTCTTCGCTTGACGCTCCGTCAAGCGAAGAAGTGTCCACGCCGTCGAAACGAACGACGTTCCGATGACTACTTCGCGCCCTTCGGCACCGTGAAGCAGTACATGCGGTCGTCCTTCGACCTCACCCAGGCGGGTGTCGTGTAGTAGGCAATATGCTTGGTGCCCGGCTTGTCGCCGCTCTGAAGAAGCGCGATCACCGCATCCGCGATGGTCTGGCCCTGCACGTCGGCGCGATAGGACAGGTTGGCGGTGAAAGCACCCTGCTCAAGCAGATCGCAATCGGCCGGTTGACCGTCGCTGGCAACGAACACCTTCACCTTGTCGCCCCGACCGGCGGCCTTGATGGCCTGCGCAGCACCGGCCGTCTGCGGGCCCCAAACGCTGAAGATCCCGCAAAGATTCGGATGCTGCTGCAGCACCGTCGTGGTGATGTCACCCGCCTTGTTGGCATCCCAGCTCGTCGGCTGCGAGGACACGACCTTGATCGACGGATCGGTCTTGAACACCTCCATCGCGCCGTTCTTCATGTCGAGCGAATAGGCCGCGGTGGCCTCGCCTTCGAGAATCGCGATCTCGCCGGAGCCCTTGCCGCCGCCGCATTGACTGATGACCTCGCGCGCAATCTTGCGGCCCAGATCCTGCGCATCGACGCCGACATAGGCGTCGGTCAGGGTGTTCGAGGCCATGTTGACCTGGACGACATAGATGCCCGCATCCATCGCACGCTTCAGTTCGCGCGCCAACAGCGTCACGTTCGGATTCTGCACCACGATGACGTCGGGCTTTTCGTTGATATAATCGCTGACGGTCTGAAGCTGCACGTCGGACTTCATGTTGGGATCACGCGTGATGAGCTTGATGCCGTAGTCATCGAAGCGGCTTTTCATTTCGCGCGTCCATTCGGACTCCAGCACACCGAGCCACACCGGCGACCAGGCCACCGTCTTGCCCTTGAGCGCCTTGTCGAAGCCTTCGCGCAGCTTCTCGCGCGGCCCTGCCGCATTTGAAGGCACCGTCGTTGCCAGCGCGACCGCGGCGACCATCACCGAAACACCCATGCCGGCGAGCATTTTGGCTCGAATTGAAGTCTTCATGGAAAGCTCTCCCTGTTTTCGAATTTGATTGTTTGAAATCGTAAGCGGTCGAAGCACCCGCACTAATCGCCTTGCTTGGACGTTTCCTCGTCACGCGGGTGGAGCCGGGAATCCAGCACGATGGCGACCAGCAGCACGACGCCCTTGACGATGTTTTGCGTCTGCACATCCATGTCCATGATGGTCATGCCGTTGAGCAGCACGCCGATCAGCAGCGTTCCGGCGATCACGCTCATCACGGAGCCCCGTCCGCCGACGAGACTGACGCCGCCCAGCACCACCACCATGATGACATCAAAGATCAACGTCGATTCCGCGACCTGAAGATGCATCAATGCGGTCTGCGCCACCATCACCACGCCGCCAACATACCCGATAGCCGCGCACAGTGCGTATTCGATCATGGTCAAGGGACGGGTCGGCAGGCCAGTCAGGCGCGCCGCGTCGGGATTGTCGCCATGAGCATAAACAAAGCGTCCGGTCACCGTGCGCGACAGAAACAGATGCACGATCACCGCGGTAGCAATGAAAATGAGAAGCGAGATCGGCACGCCACCCCAGATATTGCCGCCGAGCCGCAGGAAATCGTCGTGCCCCTTGGATAGATAGACGACGTAGTGCTGCACGGCGGCAGTTCGGACGATGCCGAGCACCGCCAGACTCGACGCCAGCGTCGTCAACAGCGGCGGCATCTCAATCACCGAGATCAGGAAGCCGTTGAGAACGCCGATGAGAATGGCCATCACGAAGCCGATCAGCAACGCAACCGGCGTCGTATAGCCCGAGTTCATCAGGATGACGGCGATTGCGGTGGACGCGGCGAAGGATGCGACCTGCGACAGATCAAGCCCGCGGCCGATGACGACGACCGCCATACCGAGAGCCAGAATGCCGAGGATGGAAATATTGCGGGCCAGCGCGAAGAAATTGCCGAGGGTCAGGAAGCCCTTCAGGAAGATCGCGAAGACAACGATCAACACCGCGCACATCGCCAGCACCGCTGTCGTCTGCGTCAATTTAAGCCCGCGCGCGCCCGAATTGCCGGTCACCCGATCCTCCCCGAGATCGTATTTGTGACGCGAGGTTGGCTGAATTGTATCCAGAAGTCAATAAATGTATCCGAAACGGCATGCTCGGCGTCACACGATACTGAAAGAACGCGATCCAATCAGTTCACGACGCATCAGAAAGGCCTAAAAATATGGATATCTGCAAGTTTCCGAAACCGTTAACCTACCTGATCGTCCCGACAAGACACGACAGCGAAACACCATTTGGATACATTTGACGTTTGCCGCATCGAATCCGGGGAACGCTTGCATGTTTGCTGAAGAGTGAGGTTCGCGGCGAGGCAGAGCCATTCCGATGACAACATCTTGTTTCCGTTACCCTCCTTGGCCGCATGAGTAAGGAATACTCGCGCGCGCCCGACGAACACACATCGTCGCGGGGAAGCATCTCACCAGCCTCTTCAGCACAACCGACCCGAAACGGCATTCGCGCAGGCTGGGGCTTCGATCATCTGGACGACATCCTCAGGCTTGTCATTCTGACCTTCAACACAACCCACCTCAAACGTCGAGTTACAGCCGCGCAAACGCCGGAAACGTTCCAACCTGCAACGGCCGCAGCTTACATCGCCTGCATCACAGGACGATCCATGCGGTCTTGAGATCGGTATACTCATTAAGAGCGTGCAGGGACTTGTCGCGGCCGAAGCCGGACTGCTTGAAGCCGCCGAGCGGAACGGTGATGTCGGCACCGCCATAGGTGTTGACGTGAACGACGCCTGCCCTGATGGCCTTGATCATGCGGTGTGCTGTCGAGAGGTTCGAAGTCCAGACCGCGGACGCCAATCCGTAAGGCGTGGCATTGGCAAGACGCACCGCCTCCTCCTCCGTCTCGAAACGCATGACCGCAAGCACCGGACCAAACACTTCCTCGCGCGCCAGTGTCATCTCTGGCGCCACATCCGCAAAAACTGCCGGCGCCATGTAATAGCCGCCGGTTTCAACGTGCAGCCGATCTCCACCGCATAACAAACGACCGCCCTCCTGCTCCGTCCGCGCAACGAAGGCGAGATTCTTCTGAAGCTGCGTTGCGCTCGACACCGCGCCGATATCCGAACCGAGATCAAGTGGATCGCCGATTTTCAGACGTGCGGTGACCGTCATCAGCTCATCAAGAAACCGATCGTAGACCGACGACTGCACCAAGAGCCGCGAACCAGCGACGCAAACCTGACCGGAATTGCGAAAGATGCCATTGGCGGATACCTTCGCGGCATTCTTGATATCTGGCACGTCTGCGAACACGATGTTCGGCGACTTGCCACCGAGTTCGAGATAAACGCGCTTGAGATTTGACCGGCCGGAATATTCCAGCAGCCGCCGCCCCACGGCACCAGAGCCGGTGAAGGCGATGGCATCAACATCCATGTGCAAGCCTAACGCCTCGCCTGCAGTTGAGCCGCGGCCGGTGACCACATTGAGTACACCATCAGGCAGTCCGGCTTCACTGGCGAGTTGCGCAAGCCGCAGCAAACTGAGCGAGGCAATCTCCGGCGGCTTGACCACGACTGAATTTCCGGCCGCCAGCGCCGGGCCGATCTTCCATGCGCCGATCATCAAGGGGAAATTCCACGGCACGATGACACCGACCACGCCGAGCGGCTCACGCAACATCAGCGCCAGCGTCTGCGGCGCGGTGGGCGCCACCTCCCCATAAACCTTGTCGATGGCCTCGGCGTAGTAGCGGATTGTGGTTGCCGCCGACAGCGGCTCGGCTTTGTAAGCCATGCCGATCTCGGTGCCGTTATCGCGCACGCCGAGCACGGCAAGTTCCAGCGCGTGCGCTTCGATCAGCTCCGCGAACCGCAACAACACTTTCTTGCGCTGCGCGGGCGCAGTGCACGACCATACGCCGCGCTCGAATGCAGCCCGCGCGGCCGCAACGGCACGATCAATGTCGACAGTGTCACCATCGGCGATCGTTGTGAGTGTCTGTCCATCAATCGGCGAGACGGTATCGAGCGTTGCGCCACGCGCGGCCGGCATCACCTGTCCATCGATGAATAACCCTTGCGGCGCGATGCGAAGCGCGCGGTAGCGATCGATGTCCTGCTGGAAGCTTATGTCAGGCACACTACCCTCTCGAAGGTGTCGTGACGAATGGCAGTCGCTTCTGGCCTGACGGTTGCAAACCAAGCGTCAAAAACATCAGATTATCGGATCATTAAATGATCCGATATGTCATATATAGACTTGCATCACGGTCCCCTCAGTGTCAAGCTGAGCGACGTAACAGCGAATTCATGCCCGTGAGCCATCGTCGAACAAGCTATCGCGCTGTTGAACTTCTTCTCGGAAGACGCACCCGAATAGGTCCACCGAGCTAGCGTAGCGTGGACTGCTCGTCTCACGCGCTCCTTCGGGTTTGATAGAGCGGCACACGGTGACGCAGCGTGCGGCGATCGCCAAAAACGCCAAGTCCGTCTGCCATCCGGCGCAGACGCGCGCAGCCGCCGCAGATTGTGATGAGAGCCTCCGGCGGCTCGGACAACAGCATGCATGACTCCGGCCATCTAAATTCGTTGACAATGAAATAATACGGAGGCTAGATCACACGATCTCTTTCGGTGGCAAACGGAAACGAACAGAGAAGCGATATGGCGAGCCTGGTTTTGACGTGCTCATGTTCGATTGAAACGGCGAGACGCGTTCGCAGGTTGAGCAATCGTCTCCGAGCAAACGAGGTGCGGCTTCGACGTCGCCAGAAAGACCATCTCGAAGCGGCTATGCTGTTCGACGTTTGCTCTCAATCGCATTCTCCAAGACCTCACTGATCCGGTACTAACGAGTCGCTGCGCAACGTCGCCGTGACATTTCATTCAACGAAAAACGCACACAATCCGAGGAAACGCAATGTCTTTCAATTTCAACCGTCGCGACCTGATCAAACTCGGCGGCGCCGCCGCCCTAGCGCATTCGGCGCCACGACTCTCATTTGCGCAGAGCAAAAGTCGCGTGATCCGCGCGGTCATGCACACATCGCTACGCGTCACGGATCCGCTCGTCGTCCCGGCGTGGACCACCCGCAACCACGGCTACAACATTTATGACACGCTGTTCTCGATGGACAGCAAGCTGAACTACAAGCCGCAGATGGTCGAAGCCTTCGACGTATCCAGCGATGGGCTGACCTATACTTTTCACCTCAGGTCCGGTCTGAAATTTCACGACGGTGCGCCCGTCACTTCAGACGACGTCATCGCCTCGCTCAAGCGTTGGGGCGTACGCGATCCAATGGGCATCTCGTTGATGGCCGCCACCGGCGAACTCGTGGCAGTCGATCAGCGCACGTTCCGCCTCATCCTGAAGCGCCCCTTCGGCCACGTGCTGGCAGCGCTGGGCAAACCTTCCTCGGCCGTCCCTTTCATCATGCCCGCCCGGATCGCGGCAACGCCACCCTCGCAGCAGATCACTGAATATGTCGGATCAGGCCCGTTTCGCTTTGTCACCGGCGAATTCAAACCGGGCATCAAAGCCGTGTACGAGCGCAATCCGGATTACGTTCCGCGCCCGGAGGCTCCGGACGGATTGGCTGGCGGCAAGGTGGTCAAGGTCGATCGCTACGAGTGGATCACCATTTCCGATTTTCAGACCTCCCTCAATGCGCTGGTCAACAACGAAATCGACTATTTCGAAAATCCGACACACGAGATGATTCCGAATGCCGACAAGCTTGGCGTAAAACTATTCGACTACAATCCAGCGGGTTTCTCGGGTTTCTGTCGACCGAATTGGCTATCGCCAATCATCGCCAAACAGGAAATTCGCCAAGCGATCCTCCATGCCATGAATCAGCAGGATTGGCTCGATGCGCAGGTGGGCGACCCGAAGTACTATCGCGTCTCATCGGCGATGTTCGTGCCCGACATGCCATACGCGACAGAAGCGGGCTGGAACACCAAAACGGACGTCGCCGCAGCGAAAGCCTTGCTGGCAAAGGGCGGCTACAAAGGCGAACCCATCACGCTCCTTCAGGTGTCCGACGCTCCCATCATCTCGCCGTTGGTCGATGTCGCGGCGCAAGCGCTCCGTCAGATCGGCATGAACGTCAAGCTCGCATCAATGGATTGGCTGTCGGTGCTGGCACGGCGCGCGAAGCAGGAATCCGGCGAGCACGGCGGCTGGGATCTCACTTTTGCGACCCAAGCTGCGGTCGACATTTTCAATCCCATCATCAACGGACATCTGATGGCCGTCGGCAAATCCGGCCCTTACGGGTGGGCCGATGACAAGACGCTGATGGATCTGCGGCAATCATTCATCGACGAAACCGATTCTGCCAAACAAAAGGCGATCGCGGAAACCATCCAGAAGCGCGCTTACGAGATTGTCACGCATATCCCGACCGGCATGTTCAAGCAGCCGTCAATGCACCGTCCCAACCTGTCGGGATTCATCCCAGCGCTCGTGCCGGTGTTCTGGAACGTCGAAAAAGCTTAGCGCCTCTTTCCGCGACTGTGGGCTTGCCGGTTGGATGCTCCGGCAGGCAGGCCCGCATTTTTGCACTCGCTTCAAAGCGATATCGCAGAAGTCGAGCGACATATCCTTGCTCACAGAAAGAACCACGGCATATGCCTAACTTGATGTCCGGCTTTCCGCCTGCTCCTGATCGACAGGTCACGCTTGCGAACTGGCGCAAGAATCCCTTTGGTCGATGGGCCTTTCGCAATGTACGGCAACTCCTGCCCACCGCACCGATCAAGCCCGGCACGGCATCACCGCCGTTGCGTGAGGATCTGCGCGATATCGAGATCATTTCGTTCGAAGGGCTCGACGGCAGGGAGACTACTGTACGCGATGCTCGGCTGGCGAGCTTCACGGATGGCATGCTGGTTTTGCGCGGCGGGCGCATCGTCAGCGAATGGTATCACAACGGTCTCGACGCAGAGACATCGCACATCTGTTTCTCCGTCAGCAAATCGATCCTCGGAACGCTGGCCGGCGTTCTGACCGAACGGGAAATCATCGACCCGGACGCACTCGTCATCGATTACCTTCCCGAAATGAAGGGCAGTGCTTACGAGACCGCCAAAGTTCGACACCTCCTCGATATGACGGTCAGCACCAGCTACCACGAGGAATTCAACAATCCATCGCAAGATTTGTTGCGCTATCGGGCAGCGACTGGCTGGGACCCGCAACAGCAAGGCATGCCGTCGCCTGATCTGCGAAAATTCCTGCCCACAATTCCGCTCGGAAGCGACCCGCACGGGGCGAAGGTCAACTACGTCACACCCAACACCGATACGTTGGGCTGGCTGTTCGAACGCGCCAGCGGCCGCCCCTATGCCCAGCTTGTCAGCGAGTTCGTATGGGCTCCGATGGGGGCCGAGGCCGAAGCCAATATGACGCTCGACCCGTTCGGCATGGCGCGCCCCGGTGGCGGCATCTCGGCGACATTGCGCGATCTTGCACGTTTCGGTGAAATGATGCGGCGGCGGGGATTTGCCAATGGCCGGCAGGTCGTTCCGGGGTGGTGGGTCGATGATATCCGCCGCAACGGAAGCGTCGAGGCATGGAAGCAAGGATGCATGACGGACGCTTTCCCGGTCGCTCAGTATCGCAGCAAATGGTACAATCTCGGTGCGCCGGGCAGCGCGATTTTTTTTGGCGTCGGCATCCATGGGCAATGGATCTATATCGACGAGCGCGCAGAAACCGTGATCGCCCGTTTCTCATCGCAGCCCGATCCAATGGATCTTCCGCTCGATCACATGTGGCTCCGCGGGTACGATGCCATTGCCCGCAGGCTTTCGTCATGAGCGTCCCATCCCTCCTCTAGAGCGGGCCTGAGCACGATGGCGTACTTTCTCCTCCGCCGGTTGATGTCCGTCATCCCCGTTCTCGTCGTGGTGTCGATCATCGTCTTTCTGGCATTGCGGCTCGGTCCCGGCGACCCTGCGGCGATTCTCGCCGGCGACAGCGCCACACCGGACATGATTGCGGCAATGCGCGCGCATCTCGGCCTCGATCAATCGTTGCCACAACAGTTCATTCATTGGGTAATCCAGATCGCGCACGGCGATCTGGGAAGATCGATCACGTCCAATCAGCCGGTGACCATGTTGGTCGCCTCCCGACTCGAGCCGACATTGGCGTTGGCCAGTGCCACGATCATATTTTCCATTCTGATTGCAACGCCCCTCGGCGTGCTCGCAGCATGGCGGCGCGGGACATGGGTGGACAATCTCGCCAGCGGCGGCGCGGTGATCGGATTTGCCCTGCCCGCCTTCGTCACCGGCTATCTGCTGGTCTATGTCTTCGCGCTCAAACTTCAGTGGCTTCCGGTACAAGGGTTTATTCCTCTTTCGGAAGGCTTCTGGCCCTTCATCCGCCACCTGATTCTGCCGACGCTGACGCTGAGCACGATCTATATCGCGCTCATTACTCGCGTCACGCGGGCGAGCATGCTCGAAATTCTCGGTGAGGATTTTGTTCGCACCGCGCGTGCCAAGGGCTTGCCTGAGCGCGTCGTCCTGTTTCGTCATGCACTTGGTAATTCCGCCATTCCGATTCTGTCCGTGATCGGCATCGGCATCGCGCTGTTGCTTGGCGGCGTCGTGGTCACCGAAAGCGTCTTCAGCCTGCCGGGGCTTGGCCGCCTCACCGTCGAGGCCGTGGTGGCGCGCGATTATCCCGTGGTTCAGGGCATTATCATTCTGTTCAGCGGCGTTTACGTTCTGATCAATCTCGCGGTGGATGTCAGTTACGCCATTTTCGACCCGAGGATCAGCTATTGAGCGTCGCAACCGCCAATCCGGCATTCTTCCGTAATACGATCGGCCTTATGCGTCGTCACCCTGGGCTACTGTTCGGGTTGGTTGTGATCTCCGCCATGATCATACTTGCGGTGGCGGCTCCATGGCTGCACACCGTTGACCCCACGCACATTCGGCCGCGCATGAGGCTGAAGCCTCCTTCAAGCGAATTCTGGTTCGGCACCGATTCGTCGGGGCGCGATCTGTGGAGCCGGATCGCATACGGGTCACGGATTTCGCTGATCGTGGGTGCCGCCGTCGCATCGATCTCGCTGGTGATTGGTCTGATGATCGGAATGATCGCCGGCGTCATTCGTAAACTCGACGGCATTATCATGCGTGTCATGGACGGCGTGATGGCTATTCCGGCCATTCTGCTGGCGATCATGGTGGTCAGCCTGTTCGGCGCAGCGCTCGAGACGGTCATCATCGCCATCACCCTGCCCGAGATTCCCCGTGTCGTTCGCCTCACGCGGAGCGTCGTTCTCACCGTGCGTGGTGAGGCTTATGTCGAAGCCGCCATCAGCATGGGAACACCGACGCCGATCCTGATGATCCGCCACATTCTCCCGAACATTCTCGCGCCTGTTATCGTGCAGGCAACGTTCACCGCATCGGCTGCGATCCTGATCGAGGCCTCGTTGTCTTTCCTCGGCATCGGAACGCCTAGCGAGATTCCGAGCTGGGGCAATATCATGGCGGACGGGCGCAATTACTTTCAGATGGCGCCTCAACTGATCATCGCGCCGGGTCTACTGGTCGCGTTGACCGTGCTTGCCGTAAACATCCTGGGAGACAGCTTGCGCGACCTGCTCGACCCGCGATTTGCGAGATCCGTGGGGGATACGCGATGACCGACAACATTCTTGCGATCGAGAACCTTGCGGTCGCGGTCATCGCCTCACCGTACGGCACTACAGTGATTAAAGACGTAAGTCTGTCGGTTGGCCGACAGGAAATCGTCTGCGTCGTCGGCGAGTCCGGATCTGGAAAATCCGTCACGTCTTTCTCGGTGATGGGAATTCTCTCGCCCGGCCTCGCGCCGGTGGCGGGCTCGATCAAATTGCTTGGTGAGGAATTGATCGGCGCATCGGCGGCGCGGATGCGGGAATTGCGCGGGCCGCGCATGGCAATGATCTTTCAGGAGCCGATGACGGCGCTCAATCCCGTCATGACCGTCGGCGATCAGATCGCGGAGATTTTCCGCTATCACAAACCGGGCATGTCCGCGTCCGATATCCAGGACCGGGTGCGATCGCTGGCTGAGGATGTTCGCCTGCCCGACCCGGTGAACATCATACGGCGCTATCCGCATCAGTTGTCCGGCGGGCAACGGCAGCGCATCATGATCGCCATGGCGCTCGCTCTCGAACCGGCGCTTCTGATTGCCGACGAACCCACGACAGCGCTGGACGTTACCACGCAAAAGCAGATTCTCGACCTGATCCGCGATCTCGTGGCACGGCGCGGCATCGGCGTGCTCTTCATTACCCATGATTTCGGCGTCGTTGCCGAGATCGCCGATCGCGTCGTTGTCATGCGCGCTGGCAGCGTCGTGGAGTCCGGCCCTGCCCAGCAGGTTCTCGCGCATCCGCAGCAAGCCTATACACGGTCGCTGATCGATGCAGTTCCCGGCAGCAAACTGCCGGAAGCCCGTAAGATCGCGGACAATGTGTTGTTGAGGGTGGAAAACCTTTCCAAGACATACGGCTCTCGCGGGCTGTTCAGTTCGCGGCCCACTGCTGCGCCCGCTTTGCAGGACGCGTCGCTGAATCTGCGAAGGGGGGAGATTCTGGGAATCGTCGGCGAGTCCGGCTCAGGCAAATCGACCTTGGCCCGATGCATCAGCCGGCTTCAGATGCCGAGTTCCGGCGACATCTGGCTCGGCGACACCAATATCGCGCGTATGCACGAGCGAAAGCTGCGCCGCCACCGAAAATCTATTCAGGTGGTATTTCAGGACCCCAACAGATCCCTCAACCCGCGTCTGCGGATCGGCGATGCGCTGGTCGAAGGCGCGCGGAACTTCGGCATCGGTACGCGGGAGGCGAGTGACAAGAGCCGTCAGTTGCTCGCATTGGTCGGAATGGATGACAGCGCACTCACCCGCTTTCCACACCAGTTCTCCGGCGGCCAAAGGCAGCGTATCTGCATCGCCCGCGCGCTGGCGAGCGAGCCCGATATCTTGGTGGCGGACGAGGCCGTCTCAGCGCTCGACGTTTCTGTTCAAGCGCAAGTCATTGAATTATTAGAGGATCTGAGAAGCCGCCTTGGGCTTGCGATCCTCTTCATTACTCACGATCTCCGGGTGGCTGGCCAGCTCTGCGATCGGCTGGTCGTCATGCAGTCGGGCAGAATCGTGGAACAAGGAGCGACTGGCGACTTGTTCAACCATCCCCGCGAGCCCTATACCCGCGATCTCCTCGCGGCGGCCCCGGGCAGAGTGTTCCTTGCGAGGGCGAAGACGGCGTGAGATGTCTCCCTCACGGGCAGCGCCATCGGAACAGAATCACGGTAACAATCTGTCTTCGGTACGCACCGATACGCACGGGTCTTTATTCCAGATCCCATCTCGTCCAAAGCGCTGCCCAAAGCAGGAAACCCAACGCCAGGAGACCATTGGTGGCCACGAAAAAGCAGACCAGAAAAAATTCCGGTGCGAAATCGGGCCCTGCGGCCGCAACGGTCACCAAGCCTCACAAGCTGGGCTCAATCGGCTCCCTCGATGACTTCATTCCGTATAAGCTTTCGGTGGTTGCCAACCGCGTCTCGCAGTCGATCGGACGGCTATTCGAGACTCAGTTCAACCTCCAGATGCCCGAATGGCGCATCCTCATGGCGCTGTACGCCTATGGAACGCTGTCGTTCAACGAAGTCGTCGAGCGGACCAGCATGGACAAGGCACGCGTGTCACGCGCCCAACGCCGTCTGGTCGACCTGAAAATGATCACGCTGCAGAACGATCCGAATGATGGGCGACGCATATTTCTGTCGATCACGCGTGATGGTGCAAAGATGTGCAAGAGCATCCTGCCCGAGGCGGCTCGCACCCAGGCATGGTTTCTCGAGGGCCTATCGGATGCCGAACATCTGCAGCTCGACATCATCCTGAACAAGTTGATGGTTCGCAGCCAGTTGTTGCAGGGATCGAACGCGCCGTTCGAAAGCAACGACGACTGATCATTCGCTGCTCAGAATCCGGCAGCAATGCCATCGCGTCGCGGATCGGATACCGCGCAATAATTATTGCCAACACGGCTGATGAGCTGGGCCGAACCGAACGTCAAATGCCCGGTCGGTAATGTCTGCATACGATGGCCGCGTGCCGCCAGTAGATTGGCGACATCTCTCGGCATATGAGCCTCGACATTGACCACACCATCCGTCGGCGACAGCATAAAGCGCGGCGCGTCGCAGATCGATTGCGGCTCCTGATCGAAATCACCGAGCCGGCTGAGGAATTGCAGATGCCCCTGCGTCTGCATCGCGCCGCCCATGACACCGAAGGACATCACCGGCGCGCCGTGTCGTGTCACGAATCCTGGAATGATCGTATGCAACGGCACCTTACGTGGTCCGACCTCGTTGGGATGCCCGCGTTCGAGCGTGAAATTCGATCCGCGATTATGCAGCGCTATACCCAGGTCAGGCACCACCAGACCGGACCCAAACGCCCAATAGTTTGACTGGATCAGTGAGACCATCATTCCTGATGCGTCGGCTGTGGTCAGATAGACCGTTCCTCCGAGTCGGGGCTTTCCCGGCGCGGGCGCGCCCGCACGACGCAGATCGATTAGGCGGGCGCGTTGCGCAAGATAATCGCGATCGAGCAGCGATGTGACAGGGACACGCATGCTTCTGGGGTCGGAGACGTGCTTGTAAAGATCAGCGAATGCGAGACGCATTGCTTCAATCTGCACGTGATAGGCATCTGCGCTATCCTGTCCCATGGCGCGCACATCAAAATGCTCCAGAATGCCCAAGGCCATGAGGGCTGCGATTCCGAAACCATTCGGCGGCAATTCGTGCAGCGTGTAGTCACGATATTGCAGAGACAGCGGTTCGCACCAGATCGGCTCGTGTGCAGCGAAATCGTCGAGGCTTAAACAACCACCGGTCCGCTCGGAGAACGAAACAATCGCCTCGGCAAGCGCGCCGCGATAGAACGACTCGCCTTCCGTTTCCGCGATGGCTTGCAATGCGCGGGCATGCCCTGGCGCACGCCACACCTCCCCAGCAACCGGTGGCCTGCCATCAATCAGAAAAGTTTTGGCAAACCCCGGCTGATCACTGACAAGGGCCGCAAGCTCGGACCAGACGGACGCAACGAATGGCGACACGGGAAAGCCACGCTCGGCGTAATCGACCGCCGGGCCAAACAATTGCTGAAACGGCAACTTGCCGAAACGTTTCGAAAGCGCGCGCCAGCCGGCGACCTGGCCCGGCACGGTCACGGTGTCCCAGCCCTTCATCGGCATCTGATCGTATTTGTCGAAGCGCGAACGATGCCAGGCAGCCGGCGATGCACCTGTCGAGTTGAGTGCATGAAGCCGCTCGCCGTCCCAGACGGCGGCATAAAGGTCGCCACCGATCCCGTTCATAATCGGCTCAACCACCGTGAGCGTCGCTGCCGCCGCGAGAGCTGCATCCACCGCGCTGCCGCCTGCCAGCAGCATCCGCAACCCCGCCTGCGCCGCGAGCGGTTGCGAAGCGGCCACGACGTTGGAGGCCAATACCGGGATGCGCGCCATTGGATAGCGAGATGCAGACACGGTCATCATTCCACCCATCCCCTTGCGACCTTGGCGCTTTGCCAGAATGACATTCGCGAAGCGCGCTACGAACCTCTAACGCCAGAGCTTCGATCGCTTAAGCGACGTCGAGCACATCGGTCGAAATACCCAGCTTGGCCAGGACCTCGGCGTAAGACTTCTTCGGCTCGCGCACGTCAAAGTGCACCGCCGACATGCCGACCCTCTCTGCGCCATCAATGTTGCGTCGCTGATCGTCGACGAAGACGCATCGGTCGGCCGGTAGCTTCAATGCATCAAGGCACAGTTGATAGGCCCGAGGGTCCGGTTTCAGGATTCCGGTGTAGGTCGCATCGATGACCACTTCGAAATCGCTCAGGAGCGGGAAACGCTTGGTGAAGCCCTGCCCATAAAACAAGTCAAGTTCATTCGATAGAATCGCAAGGCGCTTGCCGGCGGTTACCGCCGCCTCGATGGTCCGAACCGCCTCCGGCCGCATCGTCGTCATCGGATCGTCGCCTCGCGCCCGGCGTACGAAATCGCTCATTTCCCAGCGCTCGCCGAACAGGCCGCTGATTTCCGCGACCCGCATACGCCAGTAATCACGCTCGGTGATGCGGTTCTCCTGCATATCGACCCATAACGGATCGGACCCGGGATCAAACGGTCCGCGCCATGTCAGGCTGCCGGGCGCGAGTCCCAGCGCCTGCTCCGTGATCGGATGCGTTTCGAACATGGTCCGCGAGATGACCCCGCCAAAATCGAGAACAAGCGCCTGCTTTTCCATCGCCATCGCTGTAAGACCTGTCAGACCGATGGTGAAGCCGCGAGAGCTTCCGGCGTACCTCGGCGGATAATTCCCGCCTCCACCCAACCGTCGAATGTCGCGAGCACCGCATCGGTAAACGATGCGTCGTTAATGTGTCCAACCATTTCGAGAACTTCGATCGGCGATGTGAGACCGCCGACAAGTTCATCGACGAAAGCGCGATGCGCCTCAGGCTCATGAAGCGGCTGCCCTTCGCGATCCCATTCCTGGATACCCTCCCGCGGCACAATCACCTTCACTTTACCTTGGGCCGACGCCAGCTTGCGAACGATGGTGCGCGCCACGGCGCGGCGCTCCTCCACTGTCGACACCACTGAGGCGATCAACCGATTGTGCTCGTGTCGGGAACGGTCGGCATAAACTGTCGGAGTTTCCTTCCATGTCGGCATATCGATCATGTCGATCGCGCCCGGCGCTATGATCTGGGGAATGCCCTGTCGGCCTGCGTTTTCCAGCCGGTCGCTGCCGGCCGTGACAATCGAGCCATGAACGTCGTTCGCCAGTTCCTGGAGACAGAGATCGAGAACGGCAGCGAACTTGTTCTGAGCAGCCAGCGATTCGAAAGCCCGTCCGCCCATTCCGGTCGAATGAAACACCGCGACCTCGTATCCGCGCTGCTCGAGCGCCGGCTTGAGCGCCACGATGTAACGCAAGGCGCTGGTGCCGAGCGACGTGATTCCGACCAGAGGCCGATCCAGGACCAGCGGCGCCGCGCCTCGACACGCGCCGACGATGGCATTCGCCGCCATCCGCAACGACGATCTGCATAGGCTGTTAAGGCCATAGAGCCCACCCGCCCAGAGGATTGCCATCAGATCGGGCGCAAGCCGCTCCGGCGGAACAAGATGAGAGAACGAGACGGTCGACACAAGAAATTTGGGAACACCGACCGGCAACGCCGCGGTGACATCCAGAGCAAGATCAGTCCCCATGGTACCGCCGAGCACCAGCACGCCGTGCACCCTGCCCTCCCGGAAAGCCCGCAACGTCAGTTCGATGGCGCCACGCGTCATCGCCTGCATCGCGACATTCTCGTCGGCCGAGGAAGCAACTTGCTCCAGCGTACGACCTGCCGCGCTCGCCACCTGTCTGTTGGAGATATCCGGCACGAAGCGGGTCTGCTCTCGCACGCCAACATCCATGAGGACCGCTTGGCCACCAGCCTCCAGAACGCAATCGCGCAGGAACGCGATTTCATCTGGCTTGGTATCAACGGTGCCGATGATCAACACGCTATCGCGGAGAGTTTTGCCGTTGGTGTTCATGAGGATGCGTTTTAGCGCCAGAGGACGGTTGATCGAGATTCAGTATTGGATCGCCTGCGCGATCATCGTAACGCATGCCGCATACGTCGACCTCAATTGAGGGGAAGCAATCACCTTCGCAAAAGGATTACGATCCAGACGATTGCACGACGCCCCCGAGCAGCCAGCGTGGCATTTCAACCGCCCGATCTCGCCCTGCGCAAGGATCGGATACACCATCGAGCCAGATTGTTTCATTGTCAACAAATATTCTTGACCACCAAATGACCTTTATCCCATCCTGTTCGACCATGCTTCCCGAACGGCCGGCTTGATGTACTTCCGGAATTCCAGTTGATTTTGGCCAAACATGATTGAGTTTCTGGTCTGCTTGATAAAGGCGATCCGGTTTCGAACTTGAACGGCCATGGCGACGGATTCCGACCCGTGTTCTGACCGAATGGGCACGGACAGCAAATGGCGCGACCGGATGGTGAGTCGCGTTAGCCCCATGTGGTGACGAGCCGGAGTTCGTCGTCCAACAACTCTACGAAAACCCGACTCCGGCCGCCCCTTTCGGCGACAGCACGAAATTAAATTTCACCTCCCAGAATGGATTGGAGAATTCGAGTTGTTTGGCACGCTCTGAATCGTTTACTTGGTCGATGCGTGCGAGCAGGCTCTTCTTCACGCCGAACACGGCATCGGAATCGATATAGGGATCACTCGGATCGAAGATGTGGGTCGTGAGCGTTTCGAAGCCGTCCCCCGAGATGATGAAATGCAGATGTGCCGGCCGATACGGGTGCCGCCCGAGTTTTGCCAGTAGCTGGCCGACCGGACCGTCATCAGGGATTGGATAAAAGCGCGGCCTCACCGCCCGAAACCAATAATGGCCTGCGTCATCGGTTCGGAAAACGCCGCGCAGGTTGAAGTCCGGCTGCAACCCCTTCTGCTGCACATCGTAAAATCCGTCATCGTTGGTCTGCCAGACGTCGAGCTTCGCGTTCGATATGGGTTTTCCGGCGGTGTCACGCACGACGCCGGAGATCACCATGTCTTCGCCCTTGCGGTCGAGACAGATATTGGTGCCGAGCGGCAACTCGGGAGCATCCTCGACGTAGAACGGTCCGAGCACCGTACTCTCCGAGGCGCCGTCCGGCTTCCGGTGGTTGATCGCGTCGACCAGCATCGAGACGCCGAGTGTATCGGACAGCAGAATGAACTCCTGCCGCCAGTCCGTACACATCTGGCCGGTCCGAGTCAGAAACATGATAGCGTCCAACCATTCCTTCTGCGTCGGTTCGATTTCCTTCACTGCCTCGTGCAGTTTCCGAATGATGACAGCCATCACGTCTTTCAGGCGTTCATCCTTGGCGTTCTTGTTGCGCCCGATCACAACGTCGGCCGAATCTTTCTCGGTGAAATAGCCCTTCTCGTGGTCTTCCATGATGCGCTCCTGTCGTCGCTTCAGTTCGCTAGAACCTGCTTGAATACCCGGCGCAGTTCGGTCGCAGGGTCGTCAGCCAGTGTCTCTCGGCGCCAGCAGACGTGCTGATCCGGACGTGTCAGCACAACACCGCTATCCCTGATGTCCCGCGCGCGTGCCCAGTCCCCCGTGAAGTCCTGCCAGGTCTGGCGCGGTCCGATGACATGGGCATCGATCTCGATGCCCAACTCTTTGCCGATCTTCTTCGCGGCTGCGACCCAAGCCTCGCCGCCAATCCCGGTAAGAACCGTAAACCTGCCATGTCCCGCGAGATCGAGCGTCGAGATTTTCTCACCATCCTTCGCGAAAAGCCATGCGTGCGGCAAGCGCGCGCCCGGCCACGTCGTCTGCTGGAAATGCAGTTCGGGATCCTTCGCGAAGGCCGGTTCTTTCTGCCCGTCGGTGACGACCGCGTCGGATTTGTAGCGATGGTTCATTTCGACGCCATGTGCGTCGAACTCATAGACTTTGTTGGCAATCGTTTCGCGGATTTTCGCCCGCTGTCGTTCGGCATCCTCGGTCCGTTCGCAGCGCGCGTCCATGTTCTGCTGCATCTTCACAGGATCGATGGAATCCAGCAGACCGAGCGCCTGGAAAATCGGGCCGAATTCATCGATCGATTTGTTGGCGCGCGTCACGATCTGCTTGGCGATCGGCGCTCGCTCAACGTTATAGCTGTCCAGCAGCTTCGGTCCGGCCTGTCCCTTGATGACGTAGGCGATCTTCCAGGCCAGATTGAAAGCATCCTGAATCGACGTGTTCGATCCCAGGCCGTTGGACGGCGGATGACGATGAATGGCGTCTCCCATGCAGAAGACCCGCCCGTTCGACGTCTTGGTTGCGTACATGTTGTTGACCGTCCAGGTCGAGACCGACATCAGATCGATCTTGAGTTCCGGATCGCCGACCAGGTCGCGCGCCACTTTGGTCGCAAAAACCTCGTCGACCTTGGGAGCCGGCCGGTCGATGTCGTAACCCCAGACGATGAGCCATTCGTTCCACGGACGAACCATACGAACGAGACCCATGCCGATTCCGCCGACATCCGCTCCCGGCTGCACCACCCAGTAGAGCACCGACGGACGATGCGCGACATGGCGCGACAAGTCGGCCCGGAACAGGATATTCATCGAGCCGCCAACACCCATTTTACCTTCGAAGGGCAGATCGGCCTGCTGAGCGACCAGCGAGTTTCCGCCGTCGGCACCGAGCAGATACTTCGAGCGCACCGTGAGCTTCTTGCCAGTCAACCGATCGAGCAGCGTCGTGGTCACGCCCTCCTCGTCCTGAACGTGGCTTTCGTATTCCGTCGACATGCGCGCCTGAGCCCCGCGCGAACATGCGGTCTTGAACAGCAGCGGCTCCATGAAGGTCTGCGGCAAGTCGTTCATCTTGGTCGGCGACGACAATAGATGTTCGGCGCGCGATAGCGGATGAGTCCCCCACGTTTTCAGGCGGCCGATTTCCTCGCCGACAAGGGACGTACAGAACACGTTCTCGCCCATGAGGTCCTGATGCGAGGCGAACATGTACGCTTCGTCCTCGACGTCGCGCCCAAGATCGCGCAGCACCTCCATTGTGCGTTGATTAGTGATATGGGCACGCGGTGTATTGGCCAGCCATCGGTAGCGATTGACCACCATGGTTTCGACGCCGTAGGTGGACAACAAAGCTGCGGCGGCGGATCCCGCAGGGCCTGTGCCGATAATGAGAACGTCGGTCGTGATGTCGGCCATCGGGCCCTCCTCTCAGATGTCAGTTCTTGATAGGACCGCCGCGCAGAAGGCGTCGAACGGGTAGAAGCTGGATTCCGGTGCGGCTTGCGAACAGGCCCCACAGTCCCTGCGGCGCGAACAGCATCACGACAATGCCGATCAGGCCGAGCACCATCAGGTAGATCGAGCCGAAATCGGCGAGCAGCTTCTGCAACGCGAAGAACACCAGCACGCCGACGATCGGCCCTTCGATCGTGCCGATGCCGCCGATTACCACGATGAAGATGACGTAGGCGGTCCAGTCGGTGACGGAAAACGCTGCATCTGGCGAGATACGCGCCTTCTGCACATAGATCAGTGCGCCGACGAGGCCAGTCACGAGTGCGCTCGCCAGATAGACCAGTGCTTTGAGGCGACGCGCATCGACGCCGACCGCGCGCGCGGCGTCCTGATTGTCGCGCACCGAAGCGAGTGCGAGACCATGACGCGACCGAAGGAGCCGATAGACCATGAAAATGGCCGCGACCGCGAGCAGAAGAGCAAGCCAATAGCAGACCACGTCGACCGCCTGTGCGGGGCGGAAGCCAAACATGCGATGGACAAGGTCAACGCCCTGCATGTGGCGCGTTGTCGATGCGGGAAGCGACGTGCCGGTGCCGCCGCCCAGCATCTTCCATTGCGCGACGAGCAGCCGCACGATCTCGGCGATCACCCACGTCCCGATCGCGAAATAGGCGCCTTGAAGCCGGAAGGCGAAGATGCCGGCGGGAATGGCGAGCAGCGCTGACGCTATGCCGCCGAGCAGGATGGCAACCAGTGGATCGAGCTTCAGCAGGACGACGCCGGCGAACATCACGTACGCACCGAGGCCGACGAAAGCCTGTTGACCGACCGACACCAGCCCCGCGTATCCGGCCAGTAAGTTCCAGCTTTGCGCGAGCGCCAGCATCGTCAGAATGAAGAAGAGGTCTTGTAGTGTTGCGCGTGGCAGATACATCGGCGCTGCGAGCCCGGCGCAGATCACCAGCGCAGCGACGATCGCGAATGCGGTCGAGGCCCTCGTCTTTGTTTCGACGCGCCAGATCGTGGTTTGCCCGTCCATGTCCGCCCCTAATCCACTGCGCGCGGGAAGAAGCCGCGCGGACGAAACAACAGGACCAGCACGAAGGCGATGTGGCCGGCGAGAATCTGCCATTCAGGGTTGATGGCGCCGCCGATCGTCTGCGCCATGCCGAGAATGATGCCACCGACCAGGGTCCCCCAGAGAGATCCCAGGCCGCCCATGATCACCGCTTCGAACGCGTAGATCAGACGCGCCGGCCCGATGGTCGGATCGAAATTCGACCGTGTGCCGAGATAGAGTGCGGCAACGGCGACGATCGCCATGGCAATGCCGGTCGCAATGGCAAAGGTGCGGTTCGGCTGGATACCCATGAGGCCCGCCGTGACGGCGTCGTCCGATGTTGCCCGGAAGGCGCGGCCGAGTTCGGTCGCGTACAGCAGGCGATTGAGGATCAGGATCACCGCCACCGCCGAGAAGAAGGTAAGAAGCGGCATGACGCCCACATGCAAGGACCCGATCGAGATCGACGCCGTATCGAGATATCCGGAAGGGATACGCCGGCTGTCCGCCGAATAGACCTGCAACAGACCGTTCTGAAGAACGACCGACAGGCCGAATGTGACGAGCAATGGCGGCAGGATGTCTGGCCCGAGAGTCCGATTGAGAACGTAAGTCTGTAGCAGCCATCCGACGCCGAACATGATCGGCATCGCGATCACTAGAGCGATGAAAGGATTCAGGTTGAGCGTATCGACGAGCACAAGGATCAGATAGGCCGCGAGCACGATCAGGTCGCCGTGCGCCAGATTGACGAGCCGCATGATGCCGAAGACGAGCGACAGTCCGGCGGCGAAGAGCGCATAAAGCCCACCGAGTAGGACGCCCTGAAGAATGGTATCCGCCCAATTCATGAGTCTGCCCCGAAGTAAGCGGCGTGGATCGCGGCTCGGTTCAACTCGCTAGGTCGGCCGCTCAAGGTGACGCGGCCTTCCATCATGCAGTAAAGCCGGTCAGCGATCTTCATCGCCTGCCCGATGTCTTGTTCGACGACAACGATCGAGGCGCCGCTTTCGCGGATCGCCGGGAAGGCGGCGTAAATGTCGCGAATGACGACGGGCGCCAGACCGAGACTAAGCTCGTCGCACAGCAGAACGCGCGGGTTCGACATCAGCGCACGCCCGATCGCCACCATCTGTTGCTGGCCGCCGGAGAGCGCGGTGCCAGGATTGTTGCGACGCTCTTTCAGGATCGGAAATAGCCGGTAGACCGTTTCGAGCGACCAGGCCCCTTTCGTCGCCCGGCCGTAGCGGCCGATCAAAAGATTTTCCTCGACGGACAGCGATGGAAACAGCTTGCGGCCTTCCGGCACCATCGCGATCCCGAGCGCCATCACTTGCGGAGCGGCCAAGGCTCCAATCGGCCGGCCCTCGAACAGGATCTGACGTGCGCCATTGATCAGAACTCCCGAGATCGAGCGCATCAGTGTCGATTTGCCGGCCCCGTTGGCGCCGACGATCGCAAGCGTCTCGCCGGCGTCGAGCGTCACGTCCACGCCGAACAAGGCCTGGAAGTCCCGATAGAAGGCCGTCAGTCCGTGTGTTTCGAGGAGCGCCATCAGACTTCGATCCCCAGATAGATTTCACGCACAGCATTGGAGGCCATCATGTCCTCGGGCGTACCGATATCGACGACTTTGCCGAAGTTGAGGACGAGCAACCGCTGCACGACCGCGTTCAGCGCGTGAAGCACGTGTTCGATCCAGACGATCGTGATGCCCGAAGCATGGATGGCGCGGATCGTCTCGATCAGCGATTTGCATTCCGCTTCGGTCAGCCCTCCGGCGATCTCATCGAGCAACAGCAGTTTCGGATCGGTGGCGAGTGCGCGAGCCAGCTCGAGCCGCTTCCGCTGCAAAAGGCCGAGGCCGCCGGCGAGTGCATTGGCGCGTTCGATCAGGCCGGTGTCGACAAGAATTTCCGCGCAGCGGTCGGTGACTTCGGATTCCGCTTTCTGCGATCCCATGGATGCGGCCACCACGAGGTTCTCGAAGACGGTGAGTTTCTCGAATGGCTGAGGAATTTGAAGCGTGCGCCCGACGCCGGCGTGACAGCGTTTCATGGGCTGCATTCGCGTCACGTCGGCTCCTTCGAAAGAGACGCGGCCGGCATCGACGCGAACATTGCCGGTAATCAGATTGAAGAGTGTGGATTTGCCGGCACCGTTCGGACCGATAATGCCAAGCGCCTCGCCCGGCTCGACGCTGAAAGTCACGTCGTCGGTGACCTTCAGCGAGCCGAAACTTTTCACGACATGGTCCAGTTCAAGGATGGGCACGTGAAATGCTCCGCCAGATCGGCGTGGATGGGGGAAGCGCGGATCGTCCGTCGGTTCAGGCCATCAAACGATCGGCTCCATCTTTCCTCCCGCCGGAATGTTGGGCGCCGTCTTGTTGTCGGTGATGACGAGATCGTAGCGGCCACTATCCTTCAGCCGCCATTGACCGCCGACCAACGGCGTCTTGCAGATATTCTTCGCGGCGAACGGCGGCAGCTTGGCGCCATTCCAGGCGATCGGACCGACGATGGTGTCAAGCTTGGTAGCGGCGACCGCGGCCGTCATCTTTTCGGCATCCGTTGGATCATCGACGCGTTTAAGGACATCCGCTGCAATCTCGAACAGCGCATGCACGAAGCCGATCGGCTGCGTCCACGGCCGCTTCGTCGCCGCTGTGAAGCCGTCAGCGAGTTCCTTGGAGGATGCGCCAGTCAGCGAGGACTTGAAGGGATGGCTTGACGTCCACCAGACTTCGGAAGACAGGTTATGTCCCTGCTTGCCGAGCGCTTCCACGGCTTGCGGAAACAGCAGCGCCTTGCCGATGGAGGCGATCTTTGGCGTGAAGCCCTTCTGCTTGGCCTGATTCCAGAAGGTGGTGAAATCGGGCGGGATCATCACGCCGGTGATGACTTCGACATTGCCTGATTTGAACGCATTGATCTGCGCGGAGAAATCATCCGACAGATTCTGATAGCGACCAGGATCGATAAGCTTATAGCCCTTTTCCGACAACACCGGAGGGAAGCCGACCTTGCCGTCACCCCATGCATTTCCATCGCCATCGTTGGGGAAGAGACCGCCGACCTGTTTGTTGGTCGACAACTGGGCCCACATGTTGGTGTAGACGCTGATGACGTCCTCGAGCCCCCAGAAGAAATGATAGGCGTAACCGAACGGCTTCCATGACTTCGGATCGCCGGGATTGCCCTGCTGGCCGATGAACCAGGGCTGCCACGGTGCAACGGTCGAGATGCACGGCAAGCCTTCGGACTCGCAGGTGGTCGACACCGGATTGGTCGTCTCCGGCGTCGATGCGACCAGCATCAGGTTGACCTTGTCGCTGACGATCAGTTCCTTAGCGACTTCGGCGGCGCGATTGGGATTGGACTGGCTGTCCTTCACGACCACCTGCACCTGCAGCCCCGCGGCTTTCGCCGCGTTGAGGAAGCCGTCGATGATGAACTTGTCCGCGTCCGCGAAGGCGGCGAGCGGCCCGCTTTGCGGACTGACGTAGCCGATCTTCGCGACCTTGCCTGCGGCCAAAGCGGGTTTGAAGAGTCCATCGGTCGCAGCGAGCAGACCGCCTGCGGCGGTCGACTTCAGTAACGTGCGTCTGGTGATCATTTTTGGTTTCCTCCCTACCTGCGCCGGTTTAGACCGGCGGTTCTCGTCCCGTCCACGCGTCCTGCAATAGCGCACGGATCGCTGCTTGATCGAACGGACGCGGATTGAAATACGGACTTTTGACAGCAATCGCAGCCGCTCGATCCAAGTCCACTTCAGTCAGGCCGATGTCCTGAAGCCTGATCGGCGCATCGAGCTGCATGGCGAAGCGATGAAGCGCCTTGCCGGGTGTCGCGCCGCCCAGCGCATCCGAGATCGGTTGAAGCAGATCGCCGACCGCTTCCGCGTTGAAGCCGACCGTATGCGGCAACAGGATCGCGTGGGTCTCGGCATGCGGCGTATCGAAACTGCCGCCGAGCGTATGGCAAAGCTTGTGATGCAGCGCCATCGAGGTTCCGCCGAGCGTCGCGCCGCTCAGCCATGCACCGTAAAGTGCATCGGCGCGTCCCTGCCGATCGGCTGGATTCGCCACGATTGCTGGCAGCGCCGTCGCAAAAGATCTGATGGAATCGGCCGCCATCATCGACAGGATCGGATTTCGATCCGAGGCGTAGAGCGCTTCCGCGGCGTGGGCGATCGAATTCATGCCGGAAGAGACGGTCATGCCTTTCGGCAGCGTCATCGACAGATCGATGTCGTAGATCACCGTCTCGGGCAGGATCGCCGGATCGCGCCGCGTAGTCTTTTCACCGCTTTCGGTCTCGCCGAGAATGTCGGTCATCTCGGAGCCGGCATAGGTCGTCGGAATTGCGATTTGATCGGCGCCGGTTCGCACCGCGATTGCCTTTCCCAACCCGACGGACGAGCCGCCGCCAAGGGCGATCACACAATCGGCGCCGCTAACCTTGAATGCGTCAACAGCCCGATGCGTGACATCCACAGGCGTATGCATGGTCGCGCCCGAGAAGACTGTTGCCTTCGCGGCTCCACCAATGCGGGCGGCCAGTGCTTCACCTTCCATGTGCTGCTGCGGCGTCGTGAGCACGAGCGCTTTCCGGCGGCCTAGACGTTCTATCTCGGACGCGACCTGCGAGATCGTGCCAGATCCAAACACGACCCGCGAGCGAATGCCCGGAAAGACGAAGGAGCGGGATCCGATCATGACACGCCTTTCGAAAATTTCGGAGCGCGCGCCATCACGAAGGTGAACTCAAGGCTCCACGGCACAGCCTTGCGTCGCGTTCGCTTGAAATCGCCGAGGAGATCTGGCCGCACGGAATAGAGCGCATCCTCGACCAATGCGGCATCGGCTCTGTCGAACACCTGTGTCGTGATCGGGTCGAAGCCGTCGGCTGAGATGATGAAGTGGATATTCGCCGGCCGACGCAGGGAACAATCGAGCGCGTCGAGCAGCTTTCCCGCAGGACCATCCGCCGGGACTGAATAACTTGCGGGCTTTACGGTGAGGTAGTCGAACTCACCCTTTGCGTCGGTCGTGAAGATGCCGCGAAGGTTGCAGTCCGGCTGGTCGTCCGGTTGCTGGTTCTCAAAGAAGCCTTCCCCGTTTGCCTGCCAGGTTTCAACCACCGCGCCGACAATTGGACACGCATCGAGATCGACGACTTTCCCTTTGACGGCCAGTGGTTCACCGCGGCCATCCAGCGAGATATTCGCCCCGTTCGCCAAACGCGGCGCATCCAGACGATAGAACGGTCCACGTGGCGCATTCGGCGTGGCACCTTGGGGACGGTGGCTGTTGATCGCCTCAACGAGTGCGGTCGCTCCGATAAGATCGGCCAGCAGAACCCATTCCTGACGATTCTCGGTCGTGGCATCGCCAATCGCCGTCAGGTACGCGATAGCCTCGCGCCACTCGGCGCGGGTCGGACGAAGTTCGAGAATGGTCCGGTGAACGTGTTCGACGATCGCGATCATGCTGGCCGTCAATCGCCCGGGGCCGGCCCGCGCGATGCGCTCGGCGACAGTTCCGCTTGCGGTTTCATCACCAAGATCGATGGGCAGTGCTTGCCGCATCGGCCCTCCCAAAGGCGTTTCCCTGTCTCAAAAAAACGCTATCAGGTCCGGGAAGGGTCGTTGATGATTTCTTTGTCCTATAATATAGCAAATTGCTATGAAGCTCGACGAGCGTCACCTGATCCAGCTTGCAGCGGTCGTCAACGCCGGCGGTGTCACCGAGGGCGCGGAGCTGCTCGGAATGACGCAGCCGGCCGTCTCCCGGACGCTGGCCCTCTTGGAAAAACGACTAGGCGAACCTCTGTTCGTGAAGGGCCGGCGGCCGCTGCGTCCGACGCCGTTCGGCCGCGCGCTCGCCGATCACGGCCAGGCGATGCTGCTGTCATCGCGCAAGGCGTCCGAACTCGTCGACAATTTCAGATATGGCCGCGCGGGTACGGTGCGAGTGGCCGGCACGCAGTTCTTCATGGATGCATTGATCTCCGGTCTGATCGCGGATTTCCATAACGAGCGTCCTGACGTGCGCGTGATCCAGAGCTACGGCTACATGCCCGATCTGCAAGATGCCATCCGAGCGGACAGGGTCGATCTGGCGATATGTCCGGTGGATGTCCTAGACGGCGACGACATGGAATTTCAGAGCATCCTACCCGGCCGCAACGTCGTCGCCTGTCGCGTGACTCACCCGCTCTTGTTGAAGCGCAAGCTGAAGGGACCAGAGGTTCTGGACTATCCCTGGATCGCGCCTCCATCGAACAGCCCGCTTCAAGCCGACATGCGCGCTCTGCTTATCTCGTTCGGCTCAACGGGCGTCAACGTCCCCTACATCGGGGGATCGCTCGCCAGTGCAATCAATTACCTGAAGCGCACCGATGCATTGACGATCCTGCCGCACGGCGTTGTCTTCGCCTATCGCAAGGAACGCGAGATCACGGCATTGCCGTTGCGGGTCCCGCATCCACAGCGAGCGCTCGGAATGTTGAAGCTTGCGGGCAGCCCCCACTCTCCGGCTGTCTCTGCATTTTCGAGCCATATCGCCAAGAGCTTTCAAAGCTTGGCAGAACTCATCAGACGGCACGAACAGTCAGTTATCTGGAAAGCCTAGTCGCCAGGACGATAACAGTCCTGCGGTTGCACGAACTTCTTTTAATTCAGTCAAACGCTGTTTCGGATATCGTTAAGAGTCGTGGACTCTGTCGGACGCGCGGAAGAGAATTCGAGCGCTACCATAGCAACCGCCCAGGACTACACCACCGCGCGATGACGCGCGATGCAGGCGCGGAGCACATCGTCCATCGACGCGGAAAGGATCGTGTCGCGGTGCAATCCGATAGGTGTATTGCCGACAATCTCTGCCAACATGGCGCGATGGGGACTCATTACTTCGTCAACAAGGCGCTGCATCACCGGGTCCGGCTCTATAGCATCGCTGACGGAAATAAGCTGATGCTGTACATCAGAAATCCTTCCGTCGGTTACGTTCAGGTCCAGCCGTCCAACAAAGGATCCATGGCAACCGGACTGAATGATGAGTGTGTTCCCGATCCGGGCGGGGCGTTCGAGCCGGTTGTGCGTGTGACCGCTTACGAGGATGTCGATGCCCTTAACGGA
>JAFKKL010000104.1 GCA_017305595.1 Hyphomicrobiales bacterium
CGACCGCCTGCGCGAGTCCTCCGCCGCCATCGATACCGTCGTCAACCTGATCGCCACCATCGCCAAGCAGACCACGCTGCTCGCGCTCAACTCCACCATCGAGGCGGCACGCGCTGGCGAAGCCGGGCGCGGCTTCGCCGTGGTCGCCTCCGAGGTGAAGGCCCTGGCGGTGCAGACCCAGCTCGCGACCGAGGAGATCAAGAAGAAGATCGACGCCCTGCAACAGGACGCCGCCAGTTCGATCGACGCCGTGCATCGCATCTCGACCGCCATCGATGCTATCCGCCCGGTGTTCGGCCACGTCAACGAAGCCGTCGCCGAGCAGGGCGTGACCACCGGCGAAGTGGTAAGCAACGCGTCCACCGCATCGAGTTTCATCGCCTCGGTCGGCGACAGCGCCGCCGACATCGATGCTGCAACGCGCGAGGCCGAAACCCATGGCTCGACCGTCGCGCAGGCCGGCGCAGCGATGACGCAACTCACCGAGAAGCTGAAGGCGCGTTGCGCCGTGCTGTTGCGGCGCGAGGATCATGCCGACTGGCGCATGCGCGAGCGGCTGCCGTGCCACCTCGGCATCGAGATTGCGGGCGCGCGGCCGATCAAGGCCGCCGTCTATGAACTGTCGCTGGAAGGCCTGCTGATTGGCGCTAACGGCACGCAGGATTTGCCGCTCGACACGCCGCTCGCGGCCACCCTCGACAGCATCGGCACATGCCAAATCCGCTGCACCGAGCGGACGCAGGCTGGAATGAAGGCGGTATTCGTCACGCCGAACGCGGCGCTCAGCAACGCGATCGAAGACCGGCTGTGGGCGATCCACGACGAGAACACCGAATGCGTCACTCGCGCCATGCAGGCGGGCGAAACGTTGTCGAAGATGTTCGATGACGCGCTGGCAAGCGACGCGATCGCGCTCGACGATCTGTTCGACGAGAACTACGTCGCGATTCCAAACACCGATCCGGTGCAGCATCGCACCCGGTTCCTCGACTGGACCGAACGCGCATTGCCGGCGTTTCAGGAAGCGTTTCTCGCCAAGGACAAACGCATGGCGTTCAGCATCGCGGTGGATCGCAACGGCTATCTGCCAGTGCACAACAAGATCTATTCGCAGCCGCAACGGCCGGGCGACGCCGCATGGAATACCGCCAACAGTCGCAACCGCCGCATCTTCAACGATCCGGCGGGATTGGCGGCGGGCCGCAATACCCGCGCCTATCTGATCCAGAGCTACGCCCGCGACATGGGCAACGGCGTCACCGTGATGATGTGCGAGATCGACGTACCGATCTGGGTCAACGGCCGCCACTGGGGCGGCTTCCGCACGGCGTACAAGCTCTAGTCTATCGCGTTCGCACGCGCCTGCCACGCCGTCAGTGGCAGGCGGGGTTTCGCGCGGCAGGCATCGCGAGGAAGGTGATGGTCGCTGGCGCGAATGTCACGATGCCGGCGGCCGTGGCGCGGCCGTCAAGCGCCGGCAATTCATCGTGCGCGTTCAAGGCAAGCCGCTCGCCGTTCATCCGCACCACCGTATCCTGCAATTGTGGTGCACCCAGCGTATAGCGAAGGGAGTCCTCGGGAAGCCTGAGCGCGTGCGTGGTATCGCGATCGGTGTTGATCGCTAGCACGGCGACGCCGCCGTCAACATCGCGCAGGCAATGCGCATAGACATGCAGGCTCGATTCCCGCACGCTGGCATTGAGCACCGTGGAGCCCATCAGCTTTCGCCACAACAGCGCGCCCCAGTAATTCGGTCGCGGCGTCAATGTCGTCTCATCAAGCAGGCCGTAATCGCTGGCCGCCAGCGTGTTGTGCATCACCACTTGCACACCCGCCTTGGCGAGACGACCAAGCTGATCGAGATAACGAAACGTATCGCGAAACGTCGCCGCGTACTGATCGCCGCCGCATGCGGCTTCCGCGGTCTCGGTGAGCCAGATCGGCTTGCCTGGCGCGAAACGGTCGCGCAAAGCGCGTTGAAACGCCAAGGCATGATCGGTGCGCGCGAGCCGTTCCTCGGACAACGCAGTCTCGGGATGCGCATGGCCTGAGCAGCGTTCCGACAGCAAGTCGTAGTGATGATACGAGAACACATCGATGCCGGGTTTGGTGGCCGCGGCGAAATCCGGCGCGGTCGCAACCTCGCCGGAGAGGCCAGGCCCGAGCACCATGATCGACGGATCGTCCCACTTGATGAAGGCATGGAAGGTCGCGAAATCGCGACCGTAAGCGCTTGCGTTGTAGTCCGACGGCACGCCGCCGAGACCGCCGAGATCCGGTTCGTTCACCAATTCGGCGGCGGCGATCCGGCCGCCGATGCCACGCGTATAGGAAATCAGCCGGCGCGCCTCATCCGCATTCCAGGTCCCGTTCACGTCACGTGCACCCGCACTGACGGCGAAGGACGTCACGAGCCTTGCATCGACGATCTTGGCGAAATCGACCACGTCATGCCATTGCTGCCGGGCCAGCACGCCGTTGAAGCCGGACGGCGGCACCGGCGGGGGGTTGTCGGTATCGGCGAAATAGATGCCGTTCGCCCAGGTGCCGCTGACCCGCATGTAGGCGGGACCGAGCGCCGCCGCGAGCCGCCGCAATTTCGGATTGGCCAGGTCGATGGGCGGACGATAGGCGTAGGGGCTCGAGCGTCCGCCCTCCTCGCTGATGGTCGGTCCATACGGCTTCCAGAACCGGCCGCCGGTCACCTCGACCATCTCGATATTGTAGGACTGGAAGCGCGCGTCGACTGTCCCGATCCGCGGCATGGCGGACGGCGTGATCGCAACCGCCTCGGCCGATACACCCGCATCCGTGGTCGCCGCAAGCAGCGCGACACTTATTCCCAGCGCGATCAACTTGCGAAGATGACGTCGGCGAAGTCTCATGCGCATCGCACTCCCGGATGCAGCGCGACCGGCCATGCCGGCGATCTGCGTCACCAGAACGATGGCACCGCCGGCTCCAGACGTCCACCGATCCGCACCGGCGCGACCCTGACCGCGAGCCCGGTCTTGTCGTCCGTTTCCACCGCAATGCCGCTCATCGTTGCAATTCCCTCGGCGGGTTCGAAGCGCGACGAAGGAATCCCGGTCGTGAAGCGACGCAGCGGCTCCTCCTTTTTCATGCCGATGACGGAATCATAATCGCCGGTCATGCCGGCGTCGGTCATGTAGGCGGTGCCGCCGGGCAGGATCTGGTGATCGGCGGTCGGGATATGCGTATGGGTGCCAACCACGAGGCTGGCGCGGCCGTCGCAGAAATAGCCGGCGCCCTGCTTTTCACTGGTCGCCTCGCAATGGAAGTCGACCACGATGGCATCGACTGCCTGCCGCAATGGACATGCCTCGAGTTCGCGATCGATCATCGCGAACGGATCGTCCACCGGCTCCATGAACAGGCGGCCCAGCGCGTTGATGACCAGCGCGCGCTTGCCGGTCTTCGTGTCCACCAGCGCCGCGCCTCTCCCCGGCGTGCCGGGCATGTAGTTGATCGGGCGCACCAGACGCGGCGCACGCTCGATGAATACCAGCGCCTCTTTCTGATTCCACGAATGATTGCCAAGCGTCACCGCATCGGCGCCGGCGTCGATGAAGTCGTTGTAGATCGCCTCGGTGATGCCGAAACCGCCGGCGGAATTCTCGCCGTTGACCACCGTCAGATCGATCTTCCAGTCAGCAATGGCCTTGGGAAGGTGCTCCATGATGGCGTCGCGGCCGGAGCGCCCGACCACGTCGCCGATAAACAGAATGCGCAATTGAACTAGCTCCGCAAATCGATGCATTCGAGGTCGGTGAGAACGACATCGAGCATCGCGTCATGATGTGATGCGGGAACAGTTTCGACCTCCTGCACGGCAAAAGCAACTCCGGCGGCGACGACCGGCTTTTGCGCACGCAGCACCGCCAGCGTGCGATCGTAGTAGCCGCCGCCATAGCCGATGCGATGGCCGCGCCGGTCGAAGGCGGCGAGCGGCACCAGCACGAAATCGGGGACAAGCTGCGGCGTGGCCTCGACCGGATGCCGCGTGCCGAACGGGCCGGCGATCAGCGCATCACCCTCACGCCACGCGCGGAAGATCAGCGGCGCATCGCGCGCGAGGACGGCCGGCAATGCCAGTTGCGCGCCACGTGCGGCGAGCGCACGCATCAACGGCAGCGGATCGGCCTCGTTACGCATCGGCATGTAACCGGCGGCTACGGTGCTCGGGGTGATATCGAAAATATCCGCAAACGCCGCGAAGCGTTGTGCGGCAGCCTGGCGCTCCAGATCGTTCAACCCATCGCGCCGCGCGAGTGCGGCTGTGCGGAGCGTG